>DVKW01000171.1 GCA_018715855.1 Candidatus Galligastranaerophilus intestinigallinarum | reverse complement strand
GCAACAAGAAAACTGAACCCTGATTCTATAAAAAATCAAACTGCTAATGAACCAAAAACGCTTCCCAATTCAACAGAAGAAGCTGATTCTGTAGCTGGCGCTATTCCAAAAGAAAATATTTTAGATGAAGCAGCTGAAGACAAATCTTATATGACTATGACAGAGAAAAAACGCAGACCTGCCTTGGGCAGAACAACATCTGAAGTTAATACGCATAAAGGTGGCAATAGACGCACTCCAAGAACTACCACTCAGGTTAACACCGACAAGAATTAAAGTTTTTGATAAACAAATTTAAACAATTACGCTTTATCTTTAATTGTAACTTCCATTTGATTGAATGGAATTGTTATATTTAATTTATCAAATTTTTCTTTTACCATAATTCTAAAATATCTTTGAACTGCCCACTGTTGCATTGCTCTTGTTTTGAACCTTACTCTTAATAAAATTGCCGAATCATCAAATTTATCAATGGCAACAATTTCGGGCTCGTCTAAAATATAATCTGAAAAATCGGGGTTATTTCTTATTTCTTTGCCCAATTCCTTCAAAACTTCAATTGCATATGGAATATTTGTGCTGTATGCAACGGGAACATCTACAATCGGGTGGGAAAAATCTCTTGTATGGTTAATAACTTTTTCAACAAGCCCGTTTCTTACAAAATGCACATCGCCGTTATACGCTCTTAATTTAATCATAACAAGGTTAATGGATTCAACCGTTCCTGTTGAATTATCTATTGTAATGTAATCGCCTGCTCTTAATTGGCCTGAAAGTAAAATCATAAGGCCTGAAATTATATCTTCCACAAACCTTTTGCCGCCAAAACCTATTGCAACACCAAAAACACCCGCTGTTGCCAAAATTGGTTTCATATCAACCCCAAGGTCGCCTAAAATGTTTGTTGCAAAGAAAAGAAAAACAATTACATTTGCAATAGAAATACATAAATATTGAATTGTGGCGTATTGCCTTTTAATTTCGTGGTCTTTAATTTTGGCAACAATTTTTGTGAAAAAAATTCCGATAATTTTTTTTACTAAAAAAAGAACAACAAAGTAAAATATTACTTCCAAACAAAGCTTTGTAATAAGCCCTAAATCAACTTTGCTCATGAAATTTTCAAAACTTGTGAAATCGTTTACCGTTAGCATCTTTCCCCCTTTGTTTTTTCAATTATATCATCTAAATATAAATCTTTGGATAATTCTTTTTTCAACCTTTGGATTAATAAAAAATTCTCTAAATCTATATAAACTGGTTATATAGATTGAGGATTAGTTTATGAGTTTGATTGAAAAATTAAAAGGTGAAAAAAATATTAACTCTGCACTTAAAAAGGGCGATGAATTTATGCAAAAATCCATGCCGAAAGAAGCTGTTAGTGAATATTTAAAATCAATCATGAAAGAAAACAGAAATATAAAAACATACCTTGGTGCTTCTCGTGCTTATAAGGAATTGCAACAATATGATAAAGCAATTAAGCACTTAGAAAAAGCAAAAACAATTGATACTTTTGATTATGAAATTTATTATGAATTGGGTTTAAACCACCTTTTAAACACAGATTTTGAAGCTGCTACAAAAAATTTCAGAAAAACAATTAAATTAAACCCTGATTTTTTAAGTGCACAGGTTCAACTTGCTATTTCTCATGAATTAATGGATGAACCTGAAATGGCTTATAAAATATATGAAAAAATTATTGAAGAAAAACCGGATTTTATTGTTGCTCATAACCATAAAGCGGGTTTGTTAATGAGTATGGGTAATTTTGATGAAGCTGCTAAAATATTTTTTGATATTTTAAGAATTGATGATAGTTATTCAAGAGCATACTTAGGGCTTGGAATTTGCTTTGATAAAACGGAAAAATATACTCAAGCCGTAAGGTTCTATAAAAAATATATTGCACTAAACCCTAATGGCGAAGCAACAAAATCCATTGCATCAAGAGTTATAGACATTTTATCCGTTGTAAAAGACAGGTCTGACTGCCCGCTTAGGATTGCAAAATAATTAATTTTTGCCCATAAAAGCTTGAAAAGGCTTTTTGTTTTGTTTTTCAATTGCGCCATATATTATGCCGGGGTTATCAACAGGGCATGCATTTGTCGGAACCGGTTCTTTTGTCGGGTTTACACCGGGTTTGTTTAAGTGCTTTTTCATTGTTAGCTGTTCATTCAATTTTGGCAAACCAAAACCAAGGAAACCTGCAGTTAAGGCAAGAGATAATGTTTCAAAGTTGGCTGCAATGTTTCTTGCATAATAAGTTATCGGGTTATTTTCGCCGTTTAAAATGCCTTGTTGTAATTTTGAAATTTTATTTCTTTTGAATTGTTCGGTTTCTTTTTTTGCAATTTGTTCTGCTTTATTAAATGAATCTTTTGCAGGTGCTACATGTTTTAGAACATTTACTGTGCTTGCTGCATTTGCTTCAGTTGTTGCTTGTTGTTTTTTAGTAATTCTTTTAACGGCTTCATCATAATATACTTTGGCTTCTTCAGCCAACTGCTTGCAGAAAGCTTCTTCGCCAAAGGGTTTTGAACCGATAATTTTTTCCATGCCACCCATGGCTGCTTCATTTTCAGGTGTAATATTTTTAACAATATCAATTAATTCCTTGTTTGATTTTGTTGTAAAATCATCACCCAACATTTCTTTTGCAGCATCTAAAAGCGGTGTTTTCTTTTGTTTTTTGAAAAGTTTTGAAATAAAGCTGTCTTTTGTTTCAACAGAGAACATATCGGCAATGCTTCCGCCTTCTTTATCAACCATTTCAAGCGTTTTCACCAATTCATCCTGTGTGAAAATTCTTGAATATCTTGAATTTATTTCGTTTGAATCCAGTGCGGTAATGCCGCCGTTTGGGTTTAGATATCCTTTTAATCTTTGGAATTTATTCGCATTTTTGCCGACTAAATCTTCAACCAAAGGAATACCTGCTTTTTTCTGTGCAGCTGTGCACATGCCGGATTTTAACCCCTTCATTGCAAAAAGAATTGTTAAAACGGTAATTATATCCCTTGTTAAAATTTCTCTGAATTCGTCGGGTTCTCTTGCTTGAACAAGCCTTGGAGCTATAACGCAGCCGCCCATTAAAACGTAATATGCGCCTCTGCCGGGGTTAAAGCTTTCGCCTTGAATGAAATTGTTTACTTTTCTAAGGCCGTTGCCTAATTTTGCGCTATCCGGTTTGTTATCTAAAATTGTTTGTCCTATTCTTGTTGCACCTTTTGAAATGGCCGATGTAATAC
>DVKW01000170.1 GCA_018715855.1 Candidatus Galligastranaerophilus intestinigallinarum | reverse complement strand
GAAAATTTATCAGGAAGCGTAATTTGCAACAGACCTGATATCAAAAAACTTGAAAATGAAATTAAAAAAGCAAAAATAGATATAACAATTGCAAAAAAAGATTTTTTACCAAAAATAACAGTTATTGGGGTTATGTCTTTTTCTACAATTGTTCAAAACTTTGGCTGGGACGGCGTTTTTGCCGCATTGCTTGCAGGTGCCACACAAAATATTTTTTACGGGGGAAAAAGAATTTTTAATTTTAAACTAAGCAAAGTTGAATATGAAACAAAAATTGAAAATTACCTAAAAGCAGACCTAAACGCCTTAAAAGAAGTGAATGAAAGCCTATATACCTTAAAAAAAGACAAAGAAAGCCTTTTAAACGGCGAAAAAATGGTTTTACTTGCAAAAAATAATTTTATAAAAGCCCACAGAGAATATAATTTCGGCAAAAAAAGCTATCTTTATTATTTGGATGAAAACAACACATTTATAAATTCAAATATGAATTATTACAACTTAAAAAACCAAAACTTTATTAATTTAATTTCTTTATACAAAGCAGTTGGCGGGGCATTATAAAATGAAGAAAGCAATTATTATAGTTTTAATTTTGGCCGTTTTTTGTTTTTTAATTTGGTTTTTCTTTTTTAAAAATAAAAAAGACAATAGAATCACTCTTTTTGGTAACATTGAAATTCGCCAAACAGATTTATCCTTCAGAGTTTCAGGCAGATTGAACAAACTTTATAAAGAAGAAGGAGATTATGTAAAAGAAGGCGAACTTTTGGCTGAAATTGAAGATGACATCTATAAAACAGCACTAAATAAAGCAAAAGGAAACGTCAAAGAAAAATATGCACTAAAAAACAAAAACGAAGCCATTTTTAACTATAATTTCCCATTGTGCAGCGATTTTACAATTTCAAAAGAAGAATGTTCGAATATTGTTCAAAACCTTGAAATTGCAAAAGGGGAATATAAAGTAAGCGTTTCAGAGCTTGAAAAAGCAATTATAGACCTTGATGACACCAAAATGTATGCGCCATATGATGGGGTTATTTTAAGCAGAATAAGAGAAAAAGGAACAATTTTATCATCAGGTGAAACCGTTTATTCAATTTCTATGATTCAGCCCGTTTGGGTTAGGGCTTTTATTGAAGAACCAATGTTGGGGAAAATTAAACTCGGCCAAAAGGCTTTAATTTATACTGATTCAAGGCCAAAAAACCCATATAATGCACATATCGGGTTTGTTTCGCCTGTTGCCGAATTTACCCCAAAAACAGTTGAAACAACAAGCCTAAGGGCAGATTTAGTTTACAGATTAAGAATTATTGTAGATAACGTTGACCCATATTTAAGGCAAGGCATGCCTGTCACAATTAAAATTTTAGAGGATGAAATTTGAACCTTTTGGATGTTAAAAACTTATATAAAACTTTTAAAGGTGAAAAAGAACCTTCGCTTTGTGATATTTCTTTTTCACTTAAAAATGGGCAAAGAACAGCACTTATAGGGCCGGATGGTTCGGGCAAAACAACCCTTTTGAGGCTTCTTGCAGGGTTAATTCCGCCTGATAATGTAAAAAATGACCCCATTTTAATAGAAGGTTTTTCCCCTTGTAAAAATTTGGGTGAAATTAAAAAAATTATAGGCTATATGCCCCAAAAATTCGGGCTATACGAAGATTTAACCGTTATAGAAAACCTTGAACTTTATGCAGGGCTAAAAAATATAAAAGGGAACGAAAAAGAAAAAAGTTTTAGTGAACTTTTAAAATTTTCGGGGCTTTCCAATTTTAAAAACAGGCTTACAGGCGCACTTTCAGGCGGCATGAAACAAAAATTAGGTTTATCTTGCGTTTTATTGTCAAAACCAAGCTTATTATTGCTGGATGAACCTTCTGTTGGTGTTGACCCCGTTTCAAGGCGTGAATTAATTAAGATAACGGACAAACTTTCCGTTGAAAACAATATAAGTATAATTTGGGCAACAAGCTACCTTGATGAAGCCAAATTTTTTGAAAATATCCTTTTGCTTGAAAATGGCAAAAAAATTTATGAAGGAACCCCTGATAATGCCAAAAGGGCAATGGAAGGCTTAACTTTTTATACAAAAGAAAATTATGAAATAAGAAATTATCTTTTTGACATCATAAAATATGAAAAAGGAATTGTTGATGCCACAATTGAAGGGGATAAAATAAGGGTTATTTTTGAAGATAAAAATGCAATTAAAAATTTTCACCACCCCTTAATAAAAACTGAAAGCACGTTTGAAGATTTTGTTATGAGCGCTATTGAAACAAAAAAGCCTTTTCTTTTGGAAAATTCAAAAAAAATAGAACAAATTGCCCCGAATAACATTGCAATTGAAGCTGTAGGTTTATATAAAAAATACGGTTCTTTCACTGCCGCAAATAACATTAATTTTAAAATTAAACAAGGTGAAATTTTTGGGTTATTAGGGCCAAACGGTGCAGGAAAATCTACTACCTTTAAAATGCTTACAGGCCTTATAAAACCAACAAAAGGCAGCTCAAAAATTATGGGGGTTGATATAAATGAAAATCCAATTGAAGCAAAGAAAAATTTTGGATATATGGCACAAAAATTTTCACTTTTTGGAAATTTAAGCGTGAAACAAAACATTGAATTTTTTATGGGGGTTTATGGGGTTAAAAAGAAAATAAATGAAATTATAAAAGGTTATAACATTGAAAAATACCTTGAATATAGCGCAGACAATTTGCCTTTAGGCTACAAACAAAGGCTTTCTCTTTTGTGTGCAACCATTTCAAACCCGCCTGTTTTGTTTTTGGATGAACCCACATCAGGGGTTGACCCTAATTCAAGAAGAGAATTTTGGATGAGGATTAATAATTTTGTAAAAAACAATTCAACCGTTCTTGTAACCACACATTTTATGGATGAAGCCCAATTTTGCGATAATGTTGCCCTTGTTTATAAGGGGGAAATTTTGGTTAAAGGAACGCCTGATGAATTAAAAAATATGGCAAAAACAAAAACAAACAATAACCCCACAATGGAAGATGCTTTCATTTTTTTAATTAAAGAAGCAAACAAAAAGGCGGCAGGATGAATATAGCTATTGTAAAAACCTTTGTTAAAAAAGAATTTAAGCAAATTATAAGAGATATCTCAAGCATTTTAATTGCATTTATTTTGCCCTTGATTTTGCTTTTTTTATTTGGTTTTGGCGTTAATTTCGATACAAACACGGTAAAAATCGGAATTGTTGACCAGTCAAATTCGGTTGAATCAAGAAATTTTATCCAATCTTTAAAAAACACAAAATATCTTGATACCTCTTTTTATAAAACAACAAATGAAGCGGAAAAATTTTTAATTGGCGGAAAAATTAGAAGTTATGTTGTTATTCCCGTTAATTATGAAATTGAATTAAAGAAAAAATTAAACCCCAAAATTCAAATAATAACAGACGGTACAGAACCAAACACCGCAAAATTTGCATCTACCTACATTCAAGGGGCTTATTTTTCAAATTTGCAATATGAAAATTCAAGAAAAGGAAATTTAGAAAAAACAAAAACAATTAGTGCAATTAACCGTTCTTGGTACAACCCCGCCTTAAAAAGCACATATTTTATACTCCCCGGGTCACTTGCCATAATAATGACTATGACAGGAACAATTTTAACCGCTCTTGTTATTGCAAGAGAATGGGAAAGAGGCACAATGGAAGCCATTTTAACCACAAATATTACAAAAGGGGAATTTATTTTGGCAAAATATATTGCATATTTTGTTTTGGGGTTTTTATCAATTCTTTTTTGTTTATTTTTAATTATCGTTGTTTTTAAAGTGCCGTTTAGGGGCTCCTACATTGCTCTTTTTATAACTTCATCTCTTTTTATGTTAACAGGCCTTGGGGTTGGGCTTTTAATTTCAACCACTTTTAAAGACCAGTTTACATCAAGCCAAATTGCAGGCACCATAGGGTTTATGCCATCTATGATGCTATCAGGGTTAATTTATGAAATAGATTCCATGCCTTTTTTAATCAGAACGATTTCAAATGTAATTCCTGCTAAATATTACGTTTCAGCTGCAACAAGTCTTTTTTTATCGGGAACGATTTTGAAAATAATTATTTTTAATTCAATTTATATGTTAATTTTTGCCACATTAACGGCAATTTTAATTTATAAAAACACAACGGAAAGGCTTGAAAATTGTTAAATAAAATTTTTCAAAAAATAAGCCTTAAATTTGGCGGGCTTATAAGTTTAATTATAAAAGAATTTCACACAATTTGGAGAGATAAAAAAAGCAGAAGCGTTATTTTTTTGCCCACAATAATGCAGCTTTTCATTTTTTCCCATGCTGCAACGCTTGATATAACAAATATAAAACTCGGTGTTTTAGATTACGACAAAACAGAAATTACAAGAGAATTTATAAGACAAATTAAAAGCAGCAGATATTTTAGCAAAATTTACAACTTCAAAAACCAAAAAGAATTAAAAAATGCAATTGATGAAGAAAAAATAAGAGTCGGAATTTTTATAGAAAACGATTTTACAAAAAACTATAAAACGGGCAATAACCCCTCTGTTATGGTTTTATCAGACGGCAGAAGAACAAATTCAAGCCAAATTATATCAAGCTATATATCAGAAATTGCAAATAATTTTTCACCTTTAGGGCAGATTAAAAAAAGTTCAACCTCGCCTTTTTTTGAGGTTAGAAACCATTACAACCCGAATTTATCATATCATCTTTTTATTGTTGCCTCTTTAATGGGAATTTTGCCTATGACAGCGGTTATTTTATTATCTTCGCTTTCGCTTGCAAGAGAAAAAGAAATGGGCACATTTGATGAATTGTTAATCTTACCCTTAAAAACAAGCGAAATTATTCTTGGAAAAATAATTGTTCCCCTGTTTTTCGGAATTATCAATTCAATTATCATTCTTTTTCTATCAAAAATTTTTTTCAATCTTCCTTTTTGTGGCTCTATAGCACTATTTTTCTTTTCTTTGGTGCTATTTTTAATTTCAATTGTTGCAATCGGGCTTTTTATATCTTCAATATTTAAAACCCAGCAGCAGGCAATGCTGGGCGTTTTTATTTTTATGTTCCCCGCAATTATTTTATCAGGGTATACAACCCCTATTGAAAATATAACCCCTGAAATTTTACAACATCTTACATTTTTAAACCCTTTAAGATTTTTTCTTGTAATATCGAAGGGAATTATCTTAAAAAATATGAATTTTTATTACGTTTTTTTAAATTTATTGCCGATTGTTATAATTTCAATTTTTGCGCTATTTGGCGCAAATAGGGCATTTAAAGCCAAATTGGAATAATTATTATATTAAGATAATTGGTGTATTTTTGACCGCTATTATTGCATGGAAGGGGTTTCAAATGATATAATGTATTTGGTCCTAATTTATGAAAGGTAACTTAATTATGAAAAAGAGCTTAGGTTTTACATTGGCTGAAGTTTTGATTACTTTGGCTATTATCGGTGTAGTTGCTGCGATGACAATTCCTTC
>DVKW01000169.1 GCA_018715855.1 Candidatus Galligastranaerophilus intestinigallinarum | reverse complement strand
TTCAATTCCTCTAACAAATGTGTTTAATTTTATTATGCAATTATTTTGTTTGCAAATTAAGATTTGATTAAGAAAAATTTTCTTTTAATTCTTCGGGTTTAAAAACGCCATATTCCGTTATAATGCCTTTTATTAAGCTATGGTCCGTTACATCAAAAGAAGGGTTTATAACCTTAACGCCATCTGCACAAATCGGCTTTCCGTTAATTATTTTTACTTCCTCTTCATCTCTTAATTCAATAACAATATCATCGCCCGTTTTAATTTTCATATCAATTGTAGATTTTGGCGCTGCAATATAAAATGGTATACCATAATATTTTGCTGCAATTGCAATTGTGGATGTTCCTATTTTATTTGCCGTGTCACCATTTGCGGCAATTCTGTCTGCCCCTGTTACAACAAAATTAATCATGCCTTTTTTCATAAAATAAGAGCACATGCCATCTGTAATTAATGTTGTCGGGATATTATCTCGAACAAGCTCATAAGTGGTAATTCTTGCTCCTTGCTGGCGAGGGCGGGTTTCATCTGCGTAAACCATAATATTTTTATCTTTTTTAAATGCGCTTCTAATAACCCCAAGCGCTGTTCCATAGCCAACGGTAGCTAAGGCGCCGGCGTTACAATGGGTTAAAATGCCTGCATTTTTTGGAACTAATTCTGCCCCAAAATCACCAATTTTTTTGTTTATTTCAATATCTTCATTTTCTAATTTTATTGCATTTTGAATTAAGGCTTCTATAATTTCTTTTTTTGTTTTTTCTTTATTTTTTTCAACAATTTCTTTTTGTTCTTTTATTGCCCAAGATAAATTAACGGCTGTTGGGCGGGATGAATTAATATAATCCATTTTTTTATAAAGTTTATTTATAAAATCATCTTCACCTTTAAGTTCAATTGCAGCTAAAGCTGCCCCATGGGCACCTGCAATGCCAATAGCGGGAGCGCCCCTTACAATCATTGTTTTAATTGCATTGAACATTTCATCAGATGTTTTAATTTTAATTTTTTTATATTCATAAGGAATTAAGGTTTGATCTACCATTAAAGAAACCCCAAATTCCCCTTCTTTTAGCCATTCAATTGTTTTTTCTTCTGTCATTATTGTTCCTTTTTTTAAATCATATTCTTAATATCTTCAACCATTTTATCTATAACAGGCTTCCATTCGCTCTGTTTTTTGCATTGGTACGGTTTAACAAAGCTATACCATTTAACATCATTTCCTTTTAAATCAAACCATCTGAATTCAGGTATCATGTTAAAAAGGCAAAACGTTTTCTTGCCCAAAGCACCCGAAAGGTTCATTGTGGAATTATCTGCCGTTATCATTAAATCCATATTATCTGTTAAACTTGCCGTATCATCAAAAGTTTTTATATAAGGTGCAAGGTTAATTATATTCGTATCTTTAAATGTTTCATCGGGTTCATCAAATTGAAGTGAATAAACCTGAACGTTATTTATTTTAGTTAATGGCAAAAGTTCTTCTAAGGGAACATTTCTTGTGTTTAGCCCCCTTAAACTGCCTTTATAATTAATTCCTATTTTAAATTTGTTGTTGTTAAAAAGTTTGTTTTTAAATTCTTTGGTTTTGTTTTCATCTGCAAATAAATATTTTCCTTTATTTGGAATGTTTGCTTTATTCAAATTGAGTGCCAAAGGAAGGCTCATTAAAGGAATGTGGTAATCAAAATTAATGTCTTCTAATTTTTTCTCATTTGAAACTGCTTGAACAAACGGAAAGCTTCTTTTAACAATTTCAAGAGTTGTATTCGGAACTCTTGCAATAATTTTAATGTTTCTGTTTTTTAGTTCGTAAAAAAACCTTGAAAATAAAAATACATCGCCAAAGCCTTGCTCTGATTGAACAAGAAGGGTTTTACCCGAAATATCTTTTTTGCCGTCATATAAGGGTTTGTTTATTTTTGGATATTGAACAGCTTTTGTTTCTGTTATAAATCTTTTTTCATAAAATTCAAAACCGTTTTTAAAATCGCCCGTTCTAATTAAAAACATTCCGTAATCAACAAAATCCGTATTTGTAATTTGGCTTTTAAATTTAAAGCAATTATCCCAAGCTTCTTTAACCTTTTGAAAATCGCCTGTTTTTGTGTATAAAATTGTCAGTGCTTTGTAATACAATTTTTTGTTCGGGTTCATTTTCTTTGCAATTTCAAGGTTCAAAATTGCATTTTTAATATCTTCTTCTTTTTCATATTTGTTGTAAATTTTATCTGAAATTTCACCTAATCTGTAATAATTATCAGAATTATCGGGTTCTTTTTCAATAATTTTTTCTGCAGTTTCTTTTGCCTTTTCAAGCTGTTCGTTGTTTCTGTATGCATCATACAACGTTTTTAAATTTTCAAGGCCAAAGGGCTTAATTTTAAAGGCTTTTTCTAAAAGTTCAACTTCAATGTCATATTGTTCCAATTTTTTAAAACATTTTGCGCATTTAACATATAAATCTTCATTTTTTGGAAATGCAACAATTAATTCTTGATAGCAGGCAATTAAATCTCCGGTTTTTGTTTTGTTTTCTTCAAGTTCAACAAAATCAATAAGTTTTTTTAAAAAAGCCGCTCTAACCGCCAAAAGCTCTTTTTTGCAGGCTTCTTCGCCGTCATTATTATGAAGATAAGAAGAATATTCCCTATACATTCTAATTGCTTCAATAACGTTTGTATCAATTAAAGATAAACATAAACCCCTGTTAAATTTGGTTAATAAATCAATATCCAAGCTAAACTCCTGCCTAAATTTTTTATTTTAATAATAATATCTTTATTAATTTAATGCAAATTGCAAGCTTTGATTTAAGTTATCTTTAAGGTAATATTATTTTATAAAGTAACTTTTAAATAGGGAGAATACAATGGAAGCTACAAACAGCAGTATTCAAGGCATAAGAGAGGCAAGAATACAAAAACTTACAGATTTAATAGACAAGGGAATTAACCCATATCCTTATTCATTTGATAAAGATATTTCAGCAAAAGCTCTTCAGGAAAAATATAAAGATTTGGAAGCAGGCGCTGAAACAGAAGATACATATTCCGTTGCAGGGCGTATCATGGCAATGAGAAATACAGTCATGTTTATAGACCTTGTTGATGATACAGGCAAAATTCAAATTTTTTCACATAAAGAAAATTTATCCGAAGATAAAATTAAACTTTTGAAATTGTTAGATGTAGGCGACATTGCAGGTTTTACAGGCACAATCAGAAGAACACCGAGAGGTGAACTTTCAATTAAAGCGGTTGATCTTAAACTTTTAACAAAATCGCTTCAACCTTTGCCTGAAAAATTCCATGGCCTTCAAGATACAGAAACAAGATACAGAAAAAGATATCTTGATATGATTAT
>DVKW01000168.1 GCA_018715855.1 Candidatus Galligastranaerophilus intestinigallinarum | reverse complement strand
CATTAGCAAGCTTCAAGTTCCTGTTGTCGGAGAAATTGTTATAAACACAATTGAATAAAAGGAGGATGGATGACTTTAAAAAGCAATCTTCCGCAATTTGTTGCGGAAGAAAAATATACAAGCGAAATTTTAGATGCAATTGAGCCTGAAATAGAAAATATTAAATTAAAACTCTCTAAAATTCTTCTTGAATGTTCAATTAGCACCTGTTCAATTAATGGCGTAAAAAGGTTTGAAGAAGATTATGGTATACCATATAATCCAAGCTTGAGCCTTGATATTAGAAGAAAAAATGTAATAAATAAAATGCTAGCTAAAAAAAGGCTAACAGAAGATGAATTAATCAATTTTATAAAAAGAAATGTTGATAACAGCCAATTCTACATTTCAAATGAAGCCGAAAAATATCAATTTACGGTTCATTTAATAGATGAAAATTACAAGAAAAAATTATATTCTGCATTATTCACAGCAAGGCCTTGCCATCTTGTTTTTAACATTAAACTTACAAAATATGAAAAAAGATGCAACACATTTAAATGTAATGAATTCACGATATAAAAGGAGAATGAAATGACCTACAATAAAACAATTTGGGTTGATCAAGAAGTTAAAAAAGAAAGAACCTATGAATTAATTAACAATTCAGACGGCACAACCACAATTCAAGACCCACCAAACAACATTTTAACTTTCGGAACACCTGTTAATGCTCAAAACTTAAACAATATTGAAAACGGAATAGAAGACCATGAGATAAGAATTAGCTTATTAGAAGGTATTGGAAACCCTATTCCTACATTATCAAATATTTTAGGCGAAAATGAAATATGGCTTGAAGGTGCCGAAATTTCAAGAACAACCTATGCTGCACTTTTTGAAATATATGGTACAACCTATGGCGAAGGGGATGGTTCAACAACTTTTAATTTGCCTGATTTTAGAAACAGAACCCTTTGGGGCGCAGAGGATTTTGGCTATATTGAAGCAGGTTTGCCAAATATTACAGGGTCAACAACAGGTCAGCCACAAGTTGGAAAAGACAGCGGTTGTTTTTATAACTATGAAACAACTTCAACCCCAATATGCCAATCAAGTAATTCTCGCTATCCTAGCACTTTAGGCTTTAACGCCTCTCGTTCATCATCAATTTATGGTAATTCAACAACCGTTCAACCGCCATCTGTTAAAGTTAGAGTAAAAACAAGATATGCTTAAAAAAAGAAAGGAAACCAAAAATGAATTTATATAATTATGATAAAAATACAAAAGAATATTTATCAATAACTTTGGCAAGTGCAGACCCTATGGAAACGAAAATAAAGGGTGAATTTGTTCATTTGGTTCCGGCTTGTGCAACAGTTATAGAGCCACCAAAAACAGGTGAAAACGAAGTTGCAATTTTTAATGGCAAAGCTTGGGAAATAAAAAAAGATTTTAGGGTGAGCCATAAAATTTGCGATGAAAATTTTAATATTAAAGATATAACAGAAATTGGCGAAATTGAAGAAAATTACCTTGTAACAGCCGATATGGCAAAATTAATTAAAGAAAACCCCAACAAATTCAAAATTCAAAACGAGGAAATTGCTCAAAAAACAGAAGAAGAGTATCAAGAATTTTTAAATAACAAAATAAAAAAAGAAGAAACGGAAAAAATTAAAAATCAATTACTGGAACTTGATTCTAAGGCAATCAGGCCCATAAGAGCCATTTTAGCAGGCACAGGAAGCGCAGAAGACACGGAAAAATTAAATGAAGTTGAAAAAGAAGCAAAAAAATTAAGAAATGAACTTATTATTTTAGAAAGCGAGGTTTAAAAATGGAAGAAGAATTAAAAAGCAATTTAAAACAAATTGCACTTTCAGGCGGCGAAAAATTAACAAAAACAAGCGTTGATACCGTTATTAAAATGATTGAAGAAATTGTTAAAAATTTGAAAAATTCAATTGCTGATGCTGCTTTTGAATTTGTTGAAAATATATTAATTCCAAAATTGTATGAAGCAATAGATAAAATTGACGGTATTGAAGGAAACAGTTAATGCCAAATTTAATTAATACAATCGGAAATGCGATTAAAAGCATTTTCGATTGCTTCAAAACATTTAAAAACAAACAGGCTGAAACCGCAATTTTAAAGGATAGAAAAAACCTGCAAAAAGCAGTTGATATTGCAGAAGAAATTATTGAAACGGTTTATTTATATCTCCCCTTATTTATTGAAGAAGACGGAGAAAAAATAAACAAGCTTGTTAAAAAGTTTAGAAAATATAACTAAAATAAGGATTTTTATGAAACAAGAACAACCCGATGAATGCTATAAACACCATATGCTGTTAAAAAAAATGCTTGATGAAATGCACGATTTTTTATTTGGAGACTTAAAGCACACAAACGACGTTTCATTTGTATCTAAAGTTAATTTAATGTTTCAGGAATTAAATTTCATAAAGCATATTTTAATAGGTTCAATAACTGCAATTTTAGCAGGCTGTCTGTTTATAGGCAGGCAACTATATTGCATTGAAGAAACATCAAAAAATTTAAACAGTTATATGGAAAATTCAAAAACAATGGAAATAAAACTTGCACAAATAGAAGAAAAAATAAAAGGAATAAAATGAAATTAAATTTTAAAATGTCAGAATTAATTTATTCTGAAACAGCAATAAAAAACAACGTTAATAATATGCCGGATATTAATTCATTAGATAATTTGTTGAATTTAATATATTATTGCCTGCAGCCTGCAAGAGAGCTGTTAGGTGCGCCTATGATTATAACTTCAGGATACAGAAACCCTCTTGTAAACCGTTTGGTAGGCGGCGTGAATTCAAGCCAGCACACAAAAGGCCAAGCGGCTGATTTTAAGGTTTCGGGAATAACACCAAGTCAAATAATTTCAATTATAAAAACATCTAAAATCGAATTTGACCAGCTTATAAATGAATATGACAAATGGGTTCATATAAGTTATAATAAAGGAAAAAACAGAAGAGAAGTTTTAAAATATTAAAGCCGAGGAGATTCCCTCGGCTTTTAATTTTTATAATGTACCATCCGGCACAACTATTGCGTTATCATTATCGCTAAATTTATTTTTCTTATGTTTTATAACCAAAGGGTCGTTTTGATAAGCTTTTGCATTTGTTTTAATAGTATTTACAAACCTTTGTGTTTCTCTGAAGGGGGGAACTCCTTTGTATTTTGCAACATTGCCGGGGCCTGCATTATAAGCAGCTAAGGCTAAATCCATTGAGCCGAATTTTTTGTACATCATTTGATAATACATAATGCCGCCTTTGATGTTGTCGTTTAAATTATAGGGGTTTAAGCCCATTCTTCTTGCAGTAGATGGCATTAATTGGAAAACACCAACAGCGCCTGAGGCGTTTTGCCTATGGTTTTGGAAATTAGATTCCTGTTTTGCAATGCTTAATGCTACACAAGGATCAACGCCCATAGAAACGGCAGTTTTAACGATAATATCCTTGATTTCATGTGATGTTGCAGCTTTAGCTTCGCTTGTTAGCCCTGAAAATAAAATGGTCAAGCAGGCTAATAAAGTTAGGGTTAGCTTTCTAGTCATAAAAAATCCTCATATTAACTTTTTTTGAAACGGGGTAAAAACCCGAAATGCATTTCCTATCTTACACTTAATTGTTATGCATCGGACAAACCTCAGTTCCATAACCAATATACTACAAAAAATAAATTTTGCAACCCTTTAAGTTTATATAAAAAGGGTTGCAAACTAATTGTATCAACGGTTTGGGGGGTATGTTACAAATATAGTAAATAATAATTTTACCTTAATGTCAGCCCCGAAATGTTTTTAACAAGACCGTCTTTTATTTTCTTCACTTCCGCTTCAATTTCACTATCCGTAAGGGTTTTTGCATCATCTTGCAGAATAATTCTATATGCCATAGATTTTTTATCTAAACCAATGTTTTCGCCCCTATAGATATCAAAAAGCTTAGCTCCTTTGAATATATTTTTATCGCTTACTTTTTTAATTGCTTTCATAATATCCGTATCTGTTGTTTTATCTTCCACAACAAAAGCGATATCTCTTAAAACAGGGGTTGAGATTGGTAGTTTTTTATATTTAACAACATTATTAAAGTTGATATTTTTGAGTAAAATTTCCAAATTTATTTCAAAAACAAATAAATCTTGGTTAAATTTCAATTTATCTGATAAAACAGGGTGAATTTTACCAACATAACCAATATTCATTGGGTTTTTGCCCAAAAGTTCGATTGTTGCCGTTTGGTATGGGTGCATAAATTTTTTGTCTTCTTTTAATGGCGAGAAAACAATTCTTTTGGTTAACCCTAAAAGTTCAAACAGGTTTTCCAAAACACCTTTAATTGTGTAGAAATCTGCTGTTTCTTTTTTGTTCCAATATTCATTATTTGTGTGCCCAAAAATGCAGCCTGAAATTTTTCTTTCTTCTAAAACACCTGAAAAATCTTCGTTTGGTTCATCTTTAGCTTTGAAAGTTTTTCCTATTTCATATAATTTTAAGCTTTTATTGCCGTTATCAAAATTGTTTTTAACAATGTTCAATAAATTTGGCATTAATTCTTGCCTTAAAGATGTTGCATCTTCACTTTGGGGGTTAATAACATCAACTCTTGTTTTATCATCCAATGATGTCATATAGTTTTTCAAAAATGAATCTCCTGTTAGAGAAGTTGAAATTATTTCAGAATATCCTTGCCCTAAGAAAAGTTCATTTATTAATTTAATTGTTCTTGTTTCATCTGAAATTGTGGCGCCTTCATTAATATTTGGAAGGGTTGGGGGAATATTTTCATATCCTGCAATTCTTGAAACTTCTTCAATTAAATCTATTTCACGATAAACATCGTTTCTTCTGTAGCTTGGAACTTTGAATTTTGCAGCCATTTGGTTTTTACCTAAAAGTTCAAAGCCCAAATTTTCCAAAATTTCAATGCATTTATCTTGTTCAATTGAAACACCTAAAATTCTTCTTATTTCAGAATCTCTTAATGTAATTTCAATTGGTTCCAATTGGTCTTTGCCTGCTTCTGATATACCTTCAAACTTGGCGTCTGCATATTTAATTAAAAGGTTTACCGCCTGATATAAACCTTGTTTTACAAGGCCTATATCAACGCCTCTTTCAAACCTTGCGGAAGCTTCTGACCTGTAACCTACAGAACGAGCTGATTTTCTGTTTGTATGAGGTGTAAAATAAGCGGCTTCAAGCGCTAAGTTCTTTGAATTATCATCAATTTCAGAATTATTTCCGCCAAAAACACCTGCCAAGCAAACCGCTTCATTTTCTTTTGAAATAACAACGGTTTTATCTGTCATTGTTCTTTCAACTTCATCCAATGTGGTTAATTTTTCGCCCATATTAGCGTATCTTACGCATAAATATTTGTTTAATTTGTCATAATCAAAAGCATGTAAAGGGGTTCCATATTCAAGCATTACATAGTTTGTAATGTCAACAACATTGTTAATAGGCCTCATGCCGCCTGCTATAACCCTTCTTTGAATAAATTCGGGCGCAGGTTTAATTGTAATATCTTTTAAAACCGCAATTGAATAATATTTGCAGATTTCATCATCTTTAATTTCAACTTTAAAATCGGCTTTCTTTTCTTCTTGAGGTGTCATTAAAGAAAGTTTCATTTTTCTGTTAAATAGGGCTGAAATTTCCCTTGCAATGCCTATAACAGACATTTGATCGCCCCTGTTTGCGGTGGGTGCAGTGTGGAAAATAATTTCATCATTAATATTTAAAACTTTTTCTAAGGGTTCACCCAATTTTACATCTTTTAAAAGACGGTTTAAAATTAAAATGCCGTCTTCTTCTTGAAGTCCATCCAGCCCCAATTCATCTTGGCTACAGAGCATTCCTTGAGATTCAACGCCCCTTATAACAGCAGGGGTTAATTCAAATTGTTCGCCCGTTTTTCTGTCTAAAACCTTGCTTCCGACTGAAGCGTAAGGAATAACTTGCCCAACTTCAATATTTTGTGCACCGCAAACAACAGTTTTAGTTGCAGCGCCTGTATTTACTGTTACTAAGTGCAATTTGTCCGCATTTGGGTGGTTATCAATTTTTTCTATTTTTGCCGTAATTATATTTGTAAATTTCGGTTTAACATCTTCAATCTCTTCAACTTCTAACCCGCTCATAGTAAGAGCGTGGGAAATTTCTTCAGGGGTAATTCCCGATAAATCAACATATTCATTTAACCACTCGTATGAAACCTGCATTTTATTCCTCTTTTTAATTCTACATTTACCAGTTTATTGTAGTACAAAAAAAGGTTTGGTTGCAAATTGGTTTTTATTTATATTTAATTAAACCCATTCTTGGAATTGGCCAAAATTTAAAAACGGCACGGCCAATTATGTTTTTTTCGGGCAAAAAGCCCCAAAAACGGCTATCTTGGCTGTTTCCCCTGTTATCGCCCATCATAAAATATTGCCCATCCGGAATTTGAAAGGGGCCACAATACATATCATCTCTGCAATCTATCCAATCGGTTTCGCTTAAAATGTAGGGTTCAATTTCTTTTTTATCGTTTATATAAACATAAAAATTGTCGTTTTCTTTTTTTATTTCAAGTTTATCGTTTGGAAGGCCTACAATTCTTTTAATATAAGCAACATCTTTGCACAATATGCCCGTCAGCCTTGCCATAACGGATAAAAAATCTGTTTTTAAGGTTTCATCGGGCGGATAAAAAACAATAACATCTCCCCTTTTAGGTGCTCTAAATGGTTTTGTAACTTTTTCAACAAAAATCCTGTCGCCTTCAATTAAAGTAGGATACATGGAAGAAGATGGAATCCACCTTAATTCACCTACAAAAAAGCGAATTAAAATAACTGCAACAAGAACAAAAACAACCGTTTCAAAAATTTCTCTTAAGGCTGATTTTGTTGATTTTTCAATAATTTCTTCTTTTTTATTTGACATTTTATCCTCTAAACAAATTCAATAAAAGAATTAAATTTTCATTATTTTTATAATTCTTTAAAATTTTTTCCGTTAATTCTATTTTATTATTTAAAAAGTTTTTAACTTCGCCTATTATAGCATAATCTTTATTGTTTTTTGCCCCTAATATATAAGGCAAGGTGGTTATTCCGCAAGAAGAATCGTTTGATAATTTTTTTTCATCACAATTTAAAAAATTATTTATATCATCTTTCAATTGAAAAATAATTGAAAATTCTTTTGTAAAATTCAAAATATCAGGGTTTTTCGGCTTATTTTTTATTTCATACAAAGCTTCAATGGATGCTATAAAAAGAGATGAAGTTTTATTTTTTAAAATTTCAAAATATTCATCCTTTTCTATTTTTTGAAACCTTTTAGATAGTGAATATATTTCAGATTCAACCATTTTATAGCTTGCATTTGCAAGAATTGAAAAAACGTTATTATTTTTTATTTTTGAAATAAAATCCATTGATAAACTTAAAAGGTAATCACCCGCAAGAACCGCTTCTTTTGTTGATTTTTCAATATGAATAACAGGGTGGTTTCTTCTAAGTTCAGCGTCATCTAAAATATCATCATGGATTAAGCTTGCAGAATGCAAAAGTTCAACACTTGCAGCCAAATTATAAACATCTTCATCAATTTCAAATTCTTCAAGGTTTGAAACAAGAAAAATAAACAAAGGCCTTAGCCTTTTTGCGCCATCAAAAAGAAAAGTTTCAAAATAATCATAAAATAATGATTTTTTTATTTTTATTGCATTTTGAATTTTTTTTTCAACGGTTTTAATGTGTTGATATTGGGCATTTTTAAGGGTATTAAAAATTTCATTCATTTTAAATTACAAATTTGCCGTCTTTATAAATTAATTTTTCATCAGCATATATGAAGGAATTTTCTTTCATATTTTTAATTATATCCCAATGAAGCCCTGAAACGTTTTTGCCGCCTGTTTCAGGATATGATGCGCCAAGTGCCATATGAATAGAGCCGCCTATTTTTTCATCGAATAAAATGTTTCCCGTAACATTTTGAACTCTTTCATTTGTGCCGATTGCAATTTCACCAATAAACCTTGACCCTTCGTCCATATCAAGCATTGAAATTAAGAAATCTTTGCCCGTTTCGGCATCTGCTTCAATTACTTTTCCGTTTTCAATTTTTAATTGAATTTTGTTTGCGGAATTTCCCCTGTAAATTGCAGGAAAATCAAAATAAATGGTTCCATTTATATCATCTTCAACAGGAGATGTAAAAATTTCACCGTCAGGGAAATTATTCAACCCGTCGCAAGATATCCATTTTCTGTTTTCAACATTAAAAACTATATCTGTTTTGTTTCCAACAATGTGGAGTTTTTTTGTGCCGTTTAAAATTTCTGCAATACGCTTTTGTTCTTTGCCAATTTCAAGCCACTTTGAAACGGGGTCATCTAAATCAAGATAACAAGCTTTTTCAACAAATTCAAAATATTCATCTAGGCTCATTTTTGCTTCTTGTGCAAGCGCTTGGGTTGGAAAATCTGCTATAACCCAATTTAATTCCCCTTTTTCTGCCCTTTTTAGCATTGTTTGGGAAAGTTCTCTTGTAGCACCGGACCTTTTTGCCATTTTAGATGAATCAACATTTGATAATGCTTTCACATTTAAAGGTGCACCCATTGAAATAATTGCATTAACTGTTTCAAATTCTAATTTTGAAATTGGGTCAACATAGCTTAATTGGTTATCGTTTGCATTTTTTAGAAAAATTTCATTTAAGCCGTCAACAGAACACCTTACAATAGGGTGAGCGCCATTTTTAATAACAGCCCTATAAATTTCTTTAGCTA
>DVKW01000167.1 GCA_018715855.1 Candidatus Galligastranaerophilus intestinigallinarum | reverse complement strand
CTGAATTTGAACTTAAAATTTTAGGTAAAATTTAGCTGAACATTTCGCTTGTTAAATATCTTTCGCCTGTATCAGGTAAAAGAATTACAATGTTTTTATTTTCATATTTTTTTGCAATTTCAATAGCAGCAGCTAAAACCGCTCCGCTTGAAATGCCCACAAGAAGCCCTTCATTTTTTGCAATAAAACTTCCCGTTTTAATTGCATCTTCATCTTTTATATCAACAATTTCATCATAAATTGTTTTATCTAAGGTTTCAGGAATAAAATTTGCCCCTATTCCTTGAATTTTATGAGGGCCTGCAACATTTTTGGTTAATAGGGGGGATGAATATGGTTCAACACCTATAATTTTAATTTCAGGGTTTTTTGATTTTAAAAATTTGCCAACTCCTGTTAGTGTGCCCCCTGTTCCAATACTTGCTATAAAAATATCAATTTTGCCATCCATATCTTGCCAAATTTCAGGGCCTGTTGTTTCAAAGTGGCTTTCCGGGTTATCTTGGTTTGTAAATTGAGACGGAATAAAAGCATTTTCTGTTGTTTTTAAAAGTTCATTTGCTTTTTCTACCGCTCCTTGCATTCCAAGTTTGCCATCCGTTAAAATAAGTTCTGCTCCATAAGCTTTTAAAAGTTTTCTTCTCTCTTCGCTCATAGTATCCGGCATGGTTAAAATAACCTTATACCCTTTAATTGCAGCAACCATAGCAAGGCCTATTCCTGTGTTTCCGCTTGTGGGTTCAATTATTGTGCCGCCTTTTTTAATTAAGCCTTTTTTTTCAGCTTCTTCCACCATTTTAAGCGCAACTCTATCTTTAGAAGACCCTGCGGGGTTAAATTTTTCAATTTTTGCAATTATTTTAGAATTTAAGTTAAAACTTTTTTCAAAATTATGTAATTCGACAAGGGGTGTATTTCCGATTAATTCTAATAAATTATTATAAACTTTCATAATGTTCTCCAAATTTGTTAATTTAATTTTATTCTTTTTTACCTTAGTTGTAAATTTTATATTATAATCATTTTATGTTTGATTATATTAAAGGTGAATTGGTTTATACGGGGGAAAACACAATTGTTGTTGAAAACAACGGCATTGGCTATTCCATTTTAACAAATAAAAGAACAATCTCTCTTTTTGGTGAAATTGGCGCTAAAGTTACAATTTATACAAAATTAATCCATAAAGAAGATGTTATGCTTTTAGCAGGTTTTAAACAAAAAGAAGACAGAACAATTTTTGATATTTTAACATCCGTTTCAGGCATTGGCACAAAAGTTGCCTTAACTTTATTGGATGAATTCAGTGGGTCTGAACTTGTAGATTATGTTATATCCGAAGATTATAAATCTATTTCAAGAGCAAAAGGCGTTGGTCCGAAATTAGCGCAGAAGATAATTTTAGAATTAAAAGGCAAATTAACCCAAAAACAAACAGTATCTGAAATTGTAAGGGGTAAAATTAATGCTCAAGATATTGCGCCTGATATTATTGAAGATGTTCAAACAATTCTTCAATCATTAGGCTATAACCCCAATGAATATACAAAAGCAATTGAATTTGCACTAAAAAATAAAAATGCCAAAACATCAGAAGATATATTAAAGGAAGCATTATCAATGTTATCAAATATATAAGGAGGAACTATGGCAGCCACCATTAAAAAAGAAAAAGAAAGCGAAAAGAAAACAGTTAAAAAGGCAGCAACTAAAAAAACTGATGTAAAAAAAGAAACGATGAAAAAAACTTCTGTTAAAAAAGCAACTATAAAGGAAGATAAGAAAAATTCAAAAATTAAAGTTTTAATGGCATCAAGCGAAGTTGCGCCTTTTTCAAAAGTTGGGGGTTTAGCCGATGTTGTTGGGGAATTACCACCTTTTTTAGAAAAAGAAGGGTGTGAGGTTGCAGTTTTCACTCCTTTATATGGCTGCATTGACCAAGAAAAATGGGGAATAGTTGAGCTTCCAAATTCAGAATTAAAAATTTCAATGGGGCATACTGAACACATTTTTAAATTAAAAATGGCAAAACACCCTAAATCAAAAAATATAAATATTTTCTTTGTTGATAACCCTAAATATTTTTCTTGTTTTAATGTCGTTTATCCTATGTGGGTGGATGAAATGTATGAACAACAAAGGTATGTTTCATTTTCTCTTGCCATTTTAGAATATGCAAAACTTTTAAACTTTAAACCCGATATTATTCAAGCAAACGATTGGCACACGGCCATGATTCCCGTTTACCTTAAAACAAACTATAAGTATGATGAATTTTATAAAAATACAAAATCTATTTTTACAATCCATAATTTAGCTTATCAAGGCTCTTGCGATAAGGCTATAATAGATTTTGCAAATATGAGATGGGACAATGTTTGGTATGATAATTGCATTGAACATTATGGCAAAGTGAACTGGGTGAAAGGTGCAATATATTGTTCCGATTTTATTACAACCGTTTCACCAAGATATGCAAATGAAATTTTAGGGCCTGAGATGGGCGAAGGAATGGATTACACCCTAAGGGGGCAAACCCATAAAATAAAAGGCATTTTAAACGGCACCTATTACGATAAAAAATTCAATTTAAAAGATAAGGCAAAATATAAAAAAGAAGTTCAAAAACTGTTTGGCTTACCTGATAATCCAAATAGGCCTTTGGTTGCTTTTATATCAAGGCTTGTTTATCAAAAAGGGCTTGATTTAATTGATTTTGCAAAGTTTGATTTAATGAATATCCCCGCTGATTTTGTTTTCTTAGGAACAGGGGAAGGGGGGTATCAAAATATGCTTATTTGGTGCTCTAATAATTCAAGCAATATGAGAGCATGGATTGATTTTAAACCCGAATTATCTGAAACAATTTATAAAGGGTCAGATTTATTTTTGATGCCATCTTTATTTGAGCCTTGCGGAATCAGCCAAATGATTGCAATGAAATACGGTTCAATTCCAATTGTTCGTGCAACAGGCGGGCTTGATGATACTGTTATCTCATACCCCAACGAAAAAGCAAACGGTTTTAAATTTTTAACATATG
>DVKW01000166.1 GCA_018715855.1 Candidatus Galligastranaerophilus intestinigallinarum | reverse complement strand
GCATAAAAATGAAAGCAATTTATGGTGAACCAATTTATGTTCCATATAACGCAACAGAAGAAGAGCTTGAAAATTACAGGCTTCAAGTTGAAGGTGAACTTAAAAATCTCTACCAAAAATTGGTTACTGATTTTAAAAAGTTATAATTAATTTAGACAATAAAAAAACACCTTGAATTTAATTTTCAAGGTGTTTTTGTTTTAATATTTGCAAACTATGCAAAATTTCTTCTTTCTTTTATTTTTTTAACAGATTCAATAAATTCATCCGCATCCATTGTTTCTTTTTCTAATAATTCGTGGGAAAGCGCATCTAAAATATCTCTGTTTTCTGTTAAAAGCTCTAAAACCTTTTTATATTGGTTATCCACAATTGATTTAACTTCTTCATCGATTTCAAAAGCAACTTGTTCTGAATAATCTCTTTGGTGGCCAAAATCCCTGCCCATAAAAATGTGTTCTTGAGATTTTCCGTAAGTTAAATTGCCGAGTTTATCGCTCATGCCCCAAGACATAACCATTTTTCTTGCTGTTTCAGAAACTTTTTGCAAGTCTGAAGATGCGCCTGTTGAAACGTTATCTTTACCGTAAACAATTTCTTCAGCGGCACGACCGCCCAAAGTTATTGCAATTTGGCATAATAAATCGTTTTTAGAGGTGTGAACTCTTTCATCTTTCGGCCTTGACCAAGTAATGCCCAAAGCATAACCACGAGGAATAATTGAAACCTTATGAAGTTCATTTCTTGAATCTTCAAGAAGAACATTTATTAAGGCATGGCCTACTTCATGGTAAGCTGTTGTTTCTTTGTCCTCATCGGTTAAAACCTTGCTTTTCTTTTCAATGCCCGCTTCAACCCTATCAATTGATTTATCAATATCATCCATTGAAATATTTTCTTCATTGTTTCTTGCAGCTAAAAGTGCAGCTTCATTTAAAAGATTTCTAAGGTCTGCCCCTGTAAAGCCTGAAGTTCTTTTAGCCAAAACTTTAAGGTCAACAGACGGGTTTAAAACTTTGTTTTTGCTGTGAACTTTTAAAATGTCTTCTCTGCCTTTAATATCCGGCAAGCTGATATAAATTTGCCTGTCAAATCTTCCCGGTCTTAAAAGCGCAGTATCTAAAATATCGGGTCTGTTTGTAGCGGCAATTACAATAATATTTGTATTTTCATCAAACCCATCCATTTCAACCAACAATTGGTTCAAGGTTTGTTCACGTTCATCATGGCCGCCGCCAAGGCCTGCGCCCCTTTGTCTGCCAACTGCATCAATTTCATCAATAAAAATTATGCAAGGCTGGTGTTTTTTTGCTTGTTCAAATAAATCACGAACTCTGCTTGCGCCAACGCCAACAAACATTTCAACAAAATCTGAACCTGATATTGAGAAAAAAGGAACTCCCGCTTCACCTGCAACAGCTTTTGCCATTAAGGTTTTACCTGTACCGGGGGCGCCAACCAAAAGAACGCCTTTTGGAATTTTTGCGCCTAATTTTGTATATTTTTCGGGGTTTTTAAGAAAATCAACAATTTCTTCAAGTTCTTGCCTTTCTTCGTCAATCCCTGCAACATCATTAAATGTAATTTTTACTTTAGATTCCTGCAGCATTTTAGCTCTTGATTTGCCAAAGTTCATAGCAGCTGAACCGCCTTGTTGGATACCTTTTAAAATAAAGATAATCATTATAATGAAAAATACCGGCACTAAAATTGAGCCGATTGTAGACAAAACGGAACCTTCTTGCGGCTTTTTAACATTAATATCAACCGAATTTTCTTCCAATACTTTATATAATGAATCGGTATCGCTTGGAATTGTAACTTTATATTGAATTTCAGGTGCTTTTTGAGAAGCAGCCAAACTGTTTAAAAATTCATTTTTAGAAGTTGTATTTTCCTTAGTTTCCGTTTGTTTATTGTCAACTTTTGGAACCGCATAAAGTGTATCTTTTGAAATTAAAACGCTTGAAATTTCACCCAATTGAACTTTTTTCAAAAATTGCGAATAAGAAATTTCATCCGTTGAAGTTGTGGGGCCTAAAAAAGCCATGCAGGCAATAATTGCAGCAATAATGGCTACTATTATATAAACCCCCACTGATTGATTGTTTTTCATTAAATCCCCTCTTTAAAATAAAATAGTATATTGCTATTATAGCAAAAGAATAATAAAATGTTAATTAACAAAGTTTATACAAAAGAGGTTAAATGTCAGTTGCTTTTTTATCACTGGGTTCTAATATGGGCGATAGATTATCGCTAATTCAGCAAGCCGTTAATATGCTTGGGCTTGATAATAATATTCAAATTGCTGCAACAAGTTCTTTTTATGAAACAGAACCTTATGGCAAATCTGACCAGCCATGGTTTGTAAATGCAGTTGTTGCAGTTAGAACGGAATTATCGCCAATAGAATTATTAAGAGCTTGCCAAAATATTGAAGCAAAACTGGGCAGGGACAGAAAAAAAGAAGAACATTGGGGAAAACGCCCAATAGATATTGACATTTTATTTTATGACAACCTTATTTTTTCAAATGAAATTTTAACAATTCCCCATAAAGAAGTTCATAAGCGCGCATTTGCACTTGTTCCAATGCTTGAAATTAAATCATCTTATGTTCACCCTGTTTTAAAGAAAAACATTTTAGAGCTCCATGAGGCGCTTGAAGACCCTGAAGATGTATTTTTATACGGAACAATTTCAGGTTCAAACGTTATATGAAAAAAATTGCAATAGTTGGTGGCGGCCCATGCGGTGTATTTTCAGCAATTAAAATTCTTGAATTTGCTGATAAAATAGGCAAAAAACCCGAA
>DVKW01000165.1 GCA_018715855.1 Candidatus Galligastranaerophilus intestinigallinarum | reverse complement strand
CCTTATCTCAAACAAAAAGTGTTATGCTGTTTGATTTTCCGCCAAATATGGAAACATTTGATGAAATTATTAAGGGCTTATCGCCTTTGTGTGTACATTTCATGAATGCAAATTATTCCAAAAACCCTGATGATGCAATTAAAACAATTATTGGCATGGTTAAATTTGCTTCCAATAATAAACAAGGCTTTATTGAGCTTAAAACCATAGCAGACTTTACTGGCCTTGATGAAGTTGCTGTTCAAATGGCGCTTGAACTTTTGGAAAAAACCAATTCGATTAGAATTCTTGATATAAATAAGTTTGAATTTATAAAAGCGCCATCTATTGAAAATTTACATGGTGATTCAGGGTTTGAACTTTTTTATGATGAATTTAAGCGTGTCATCGGCTTTAAAGATTATATTAAAACTGCCGAAATTGACACGCTTGAAAACTTGTTAAATTAATTATTTGTTGTATTTGTAACGTTAACATTTTCTTGAATTAATGTTTTTGATTTTTCAACGCTTTTCATTTTGCTTTTTAGCTGGTTATATTGCTTTTTATATGCGTTGTATTCTTCTTTTTTGGCTTCATAAGCGGTTTTGGATTGCGCCATTAAAGCGCTTATTGCTGCCATTTGTTCTCTTATTTCAACTTGGGCATTGTCTAAATTGTTAATAGCATTTAAAAAGTTTTGGTTTGAAACTTGGTTTTCAGATGACGGAACAACTGCTTTTGTTTGTGCGGAAGCTTCAGAAGATTTAACAACTGGAACGCTTGTATAAGTTAGCGGTTGAAGGTTCATCTGTTGCGTATCACTGTTTGTAAAAACAGCATCTTCTGCGTAAGCGGGAACAATTGTAACAATAGCGGCCAATGCCAAAGGTAAAATATTTTTAAACATAATTTTCTCCTCATTTAGTCATAAAATATTTTACCTATTTCGTTTAATTCCTGTCAATTTTAATTGGAAATATCATCTATCCATATTGCATTAACAGGGCAAATTAAAGCTGCATCAATGCAATCTTGTTCGTTGCCTTTAATAAATTTTTCATCAACTTTGGCATAAGTTGTTTCTATTGAAAAAATTTTCGGATTAATAGCTTCGCATGCTCCGCAGGTTACACAATCATCTGTAATTTTTATATGCATAAAATTTATTCCTTTTTAATTAAAATAAATTAATTTAACTTTAATTAAATTGGATAAAAGTATTATTTTCTAAAAAGAACTCTTAAACCTGCTTTAAAATAGTTGTAAAATTCTCTGAATGAACGAATTTTAAATAACATCATAAAAACATAGCTCGGCCTGCCGTAGTATTCTTTAAGTGCATTTTTATGCAGTTCAAAAACCCTGTCTTTTGTTAAATAGTGGGTGTTAACCGTTGGGTAGTAATATGGTTTATCAAAGTTTAATTCGCCTAAATTATGTTCTTTAACATAATCATAAAATCTTGTGCCAATAAGGGCAGTTGCCGTGTAAAAGCTTACATATTCAGTATTTAAGCTTTTTGCAAATTCCATTGTTTCTCTGAATGTTTCCTCAGATTCCCAAGGAAGCCCCACAACATAATACCCGTAAATTTTTATGCCGTTTTTCTTAAACAATTTAACCGTATCTTTGATTTGTTGTTTTGTAATTTTTTTGCCGATATTATCTAAAATTTGCTGATTGCCGCTCTCAATTCCTATTGAAACCAAGCTGCAGCCTGCTTTTTTCATTAATTTTACCGTTTCAATATCGGCTGAATCTGCCCTTGTGTTTGTAGAAAATGTTATTTTTAATTTTGAATTAATAATTTCTCTGCATAATTCTTGAACCCAATTATGGTCAAGGTTAAATAAATCTGACCAAAAAATGAAATTTTTAATGCCGTATTTTTCATAGCATTCCCTAATTTCACCAACAATGTTTTTAGGGCTTCTTGTTCTTACTTTTGAGCCTGAAGTTGGCGTTGCAAGGCAAAAGAAGCAATGATAAGGGCAGCCCCTTGAAACTTTTATAACAGCTTGAACTTCATCCGTATCGGGGCGTTTATAAATGGAATTATCCACTAAATCCCTTGCAGGGTATGGAATTTCATCCAAATTTTCAATAAATGGCCGGTCTTCGTTTTTTGAAATAATTCCGCCTTGCCTGTATGTTATTCCTTTGATTTCATTAATCGGTTTTTTATTTAAAATGTCTAAAAGCGTAAATTCAGCTTCACCCCTTATTGTAAAATCAAGCTCGGGGTAATCTTCAAGTGTTTTAATGTCAAATATTTTAAAATGCGCGCCTTTTGCAATTATTTTAACATTTGGAAGAATTTCTTTAGCGGGTTTTAAAATTGCTAAATCACCTTTTAATGTTGTAGATGCTGCATTTAAAACAATGTAATCCGGTTTAATTTCAATTAAATCTTTTTTAAAATCTTTAATTGTTTTTGAATTCAAGCTGTAATCTTTAACATAAGGAATGCAATTTGCCATTCTTGCAATTGAAGCTAAGTATAATAAATCACTTGGCGGCAATGGCGGAATAACAACCAAATCATCGGTTGGCTGTTGGCACCTGTCTTCTCTGTTCATAACAGGCGATGGGGGGTAAATTAATAAAACTTTATCTGCCATTTATATAACCTTTAATTCTTTTATTTAAAATTTTTCTTATTATACTAAAAAATATTCTTCCTTTGAAAAATGAAACAAAATGCGCCATTTTGGAATCAAACCCTATGGTGTAAGATGTTTTTGGGTTTTTAGAATATAAAATTTTGTATATTAAATCAGAAACTTTATCAGGGTGTATTCCTTTATTGGAATTTTTCATTGCATTTGCTTTTAAAAATTCACCCGTCAGTTTATATTCATCTCTAAAGGCCGAAAAATTTGCTTTGTTTTCATTAATACAATACTTCCAAAATTTTGTTTTAACCACCCCCGGTTTAATTGAAATTGTTTTTATTCCCGTTTCAATTTCATAACAGTTTAAAAGAATATCTGATGCCGCTTTTGCCATAGAATAAGGTGCTAAAAAGGGGTAAATTCCAAAAGATGACATTGAAGACAAGTTAACAATAACGCCATTTTTTTTAATTTTATTTTTTAGACCTTTTAAAATATCAAGCAAAGAAAAAACTGAAATTTTAAGCTGCCTTAAAAGTTCATCGTCAGATAAAAATTCAACCGGCGAAACAATTGCAACACCTTGAAAGCAAACAACGGCGTCAAATTCAACATTTTTAATTTCATTAAAAAAATTTTGAATATTGTTTGAATCTGACACATCTAAAAAAAATTTTTTCAAATTTGGCAATTCAAGGTTTAAATTGCTTCTTGATGCGGCCCAAACGCAAACGTTATCATCTGCCAAATTGTGGATTAATTTTTGCGCCATATCTGATGTTGAAGCAATTAACAAAACATTTTTCAAATTTTTCTTCATAAAAATAACTTACAAAAACTAATTAATAAAGGAAAGTTTTTAACAATTTGACACAAAATAAAGCTTTATATATGATTTTTTATTATGTACGAAAACTTAGACATAATTACAATAGGCGAAAGTTTAATAGAATTTTCAACAGATAAGCCGCTATCTTGTGCGGATACTTTTACAAAATATTATGGCGGCGACACCTTGGCAGTTGCAGTATCAGCGCTCAGAAGCGGCTCTAAGGTTGGGTATATAACAAAAGTTAAAAACGATGGCTTTGGCGAATATTTGCTTGATGCTTGGCAATCTGAAGGCCTTGATTCAGGGCAGGTTAAATTTGCAGATTTTCAAAACGGAATTTATTTTACAGGCCAAAAAAATAACAAAGTTGAAATGCAATTTTACAGAAAAAAAACGGCTGCATCCACTCTTTGTATTGATGACATTGATTTTAACTATATAAAATCAGCTAATTTTATTTTTGCAACAGGCTTTGTTCAATCGCTTTCTTTATCTTGCAGAGAAACTGTTCGAGAAGTTTTTAATTTGCACATAAAAACGGAATCCATGTGGGATATTACCCAAATTTCAGGCACACGGAACTTTCAAGAGATGAAGCGGTTGAGATGTTTGATGAAATTAAAGATTATATTTCAATAATTTTTATAAACACTAAAGATGATTTGATTTTTGAAACAGAAAGCCCCGATAATTTAATTACAAAACTTGCGGATTCACAACTTGAAAACGCATTAATTATTAAAAACGGGGTTGGAATTTGGTCTTTGGATAGAACCGAACATTCATTTATTGAAACGGTTAAATTTGAGCCAAAAGATTTAACGGGCTACACATCTGCAATTATTGGCGCTTATATTAGTTGCAGGCTAAAAGGTGAATCAAGAATTGATTCTATGAAATATGCAAACATTTTGGGGTATCTTCAAGCTTCAAAAACAGGTGCAATAAGGTCTATTCCAAGAAAAGAAAAGGTTTTTGAGGCTTTGGGGCAATATTATGGCTAATAAAAAAAAGAAAGTTTTAATTTCGGGTTATATAGGTTTTCAAAATTTTGGTGATGACGTTTTGTTAGCGGTTTTAACCAAGCACCTAAAAGAAAAAAATTGTGAAATTACGGCTTTTTCATC
>DVKW01000164.1 GCA_018715855.1 Candidatus Galligastranaerophilus intestinigallinarum | reverse complement strand
AGTGCCATCGCCCCCTACAACAATAATTAAAGAGGCGATATTTGGCAGATTATCAATTGAAAAAAGCTCACAAGAAAGTTTTTGGGCAATTTTTTCGGCAAACTTTTTTGCTTCGCCCAAATCGTTTTTATATACAACTTTTGCTTTTTTTAAATCTAGGTTCATTTTATCTGTAATTTACAAATTGCAACGGAATTTGAAAATCGTCTTCTTTGCTTCTTAAAAGTTTAATAACTTCTTGAAGGTCATCTTTGCTTTTGCCTGTTACCCTTATTTGGTCACCTTGAATTGAAGCTTGAACTTTTAATTTTGAATTTTTAATTTCAGCTGTAATTTTTTTGGCTAATTCTTGGCTCAAACCTTTTTTCAAATTAAAAAGCTGTTTAACATTGCCGCCCAAGGCATTTTCCACAGGTGTAGGGTCTAAAATTTTAATGCTTAAATTTCTTTTAACCATTTTAGATTGTAGAATGTCAACAATATTTTTAAGTTTCATATTGTCTGAAGTTGTTATTGTGATTGATTTATCAGCTTCCAATTCAACGGATGAATTAGAATCTTTAAGGTCAAACCTTGAAGATATATCTCTTTTTGTTTGATCAACCGCATTAACAAGTTCTTGCCTGTCAAATTCAGACACCACATCAAAACTGCAATCTTTTGCCATAAAAACTCCCTAAATCTTTTTTAAAAAGGGGGCAAACTAAAACCCCCTTTTTTATATATTAAACACGTCTTTTTCTAGCTGCTTCAGATTTTCTTTTTCTCTTAACTGAAGGTTTTTCGTATCTTTCTCTGCGTTTAATTTCAGATAAAATACCCGCTTTTTGAATTTTCTTCTTAAAACGTTTAAGAGCGCTTTCAATATTTTCGTTTTCTCTAACGCGTACCTCAGGCATTGTTTTCACCTCCTTTAAGAGCCCATTTTACCTTTTATACCTTAGAATTTAACAAAAAGATATTCTAAAGTCAATATGGGGCGTTTTTTGGGCAATTTTAAAAACAAAAAAGGCTTGCTAAATATTCAGCAAGCCTTTTAATATTTTTATTTTGTTAAATGATGCCTTGCGCTTTCATTGCTCTTGCAATTTTTCTAAATGCCGCAATATTTGCGCCTGCAACGTAATTATCTTTTACGCCGTATTCATAAGCGGAAGCTTTGCACCTTGCAAAGATTTTGCTCATAATGATATCTAATTTTTGGTTAACTTCTTCATAAGACCAGTAAAATCTCATTGAATTTTGAACCATTTCCAATGCACTTGTTGCAACACCGCCAGCGTTTGCAGCTTTACCGGGGGCAAATAAAATTCCTTTATCCAAGAAATAATTAATTGCATCGGGTGTAGTTGGCATATTAGCACCTTCGCCCACTGCAATTGCACCATTTTCAACAAGAATTTTAGCAGCTTCTAAATTAATATCATTTTGTGTTGCGCAAGGAAGAATGATATCTGCTTTAATTTTATATATAGGCGGAACTATATCGCCATTTTCAAAATATTCTGCATCTTTGTGCTGTTCAAGATATTCTTTAATTCTTCCTCTTTCAACTTCTTTAATAAATTTAACGGTTTCAATATCTATGCCGTTTTTATCATAAACACAGCCGGATGAATCTGACATTGCAACAACTTTAATGCCATATTCAATTGCTTTTTCTGCGGCATAAATTGCAACGTTGCCTGAGCCTGAAATTATTGCGGTTTTGCCGTTTAATTCAATTTTATGTTCTTTCAACATTTCTCTCATAAAATAAATTAAGCCATAGCCCGTTGCTTCTTTTCTTGCTAAAGAACCGCCATATTCTAAACCTTTGCCTGTTAAAACGCCTGCTTCATATACGTTTCTTATTTTTCTGTATTGGCCGAAAAGATATCCTATTTCTCTTGCACCAACGCCGATATCGCCTGCTGGAACATCAACATCTTGGCCAATATGTTTTTGCAATTCATTCATAAAGCTTTGGCAAAATCTCATAACTTCGTTGTCTGATTTACCTTTAGGGTCAAAATCGGAACCGCCTTTGCCGCCGCCAATCGGAAGCCCTGTTAGGGCATTTTTAAAGATTTGTTCAAAACCTAAGAATTTTAAAATACTTTGGTTAACTGAAGGGTGAAAACGCAACCCGCCTTTATACGGCCCGATTGAACCGTTAAATTGAACACGATAGCCTCTATTTACTTGAACTTGGCCGTTATCATCAATCCAAGGAACTCTGAAGGAAATAATTCTTTCAGGTTCAACAAGCCTTTCTAACAATGCGCTTTTTTTATATTCATCTTTATGTTTATCAACAACAGGTTCAATTGTAGATAAAACTTCTTCCATTGCCTGAATAAATTCAGGTTCGTTTGCATTTTTTGCTTTTGTTTTTTCAATAACATCGGCTAAATAAGAGTTTTTAACTTCTAATACTGCATTTGACACTTCTTTTTGTTCCCTTCCAATTATTTAAATGATGATTAATTATACCACAAAAACAAAAGCGGGGTTTTTAATTCCCCCGCTTATATTATAACTATCTTATTTTATCTGCAATCAAATCGCCCATTTTTTTGGTTCCGACAAGAATTTTGCCTTCAGACATAATATCTTTTGTTCTGTAACCTTCTTTTAAAACTTCTTGAATTGCATTTTCAATTGTTTTGTAGGCTTCATCCATTTTAAATGAATATTTAAGCATCATAGCGCCGGATAAAATTGTTGCAATCGGGTTTACAACATCTTTGCCTGTTAAATCGGGCGCTGAACCATGGATTGGTTCATACAATGAAACACCCTTATCTGATAAACTTGCAGATGGCAATAAACCAAGTGAACCTGATAGCATTGAAGCTTCATCAGATAAAATATCGCCAAAAATGTTGCCTGTTACAATGGTTGAAAATTGTTTAGGCGCTCTTATTAATTGCATTGCCGCATTATCAACATACATATGTGATAATTCAACTTCGGGGTATTCTTTAGATGTTTCAATAACAATTTCTCTCCAAAGTCTTGAAACGTCTAAGACATTTGCTTTATCAACGGAGCATAATTTTTTATCTCTTACCATTGCGGTTTCAAAAGCAATTTTAGCTATTCTTCTAACTTCATCTTCGTTATATATCATATTGTTGAAGCCCGTTTTTTTGCCGTTTCTAACTTCAACACCTTTTGGTTCGCCAAAATATACATCGCCCGTTAATTCTCTTATTATCATAATATCAACGCCTGAAACAATTTCGGGTTTCAAAGGTGAACTTGAAACAAGTTCTTCCCAAACAATTGCGGGGCGAAGATTTGCAAAAAGGTTTAATTCTTTTCTAATGCCCAATAATGCTTTTTCGGGGCGAACTTCAGGCGGCAGGGTATCATATTTCCAGTCACCAACAGCACCAAGCATAACGGCATCAGAATCTTTTGCAGCTTTAACGGTAACATCAGGCAACGGTGTGCCAAATTTTTCATAGGCAATACCGCCTATTAAATAATCATTGAATTCAAATTTAATGTTAAAAACATCTGCCGTTTTATTTAAAACTTTTTTAGCTTCCGCCATAACTTCGGGGCCTGTACCATCCCCTGCAACAACCGTAATTTTATACATAGTTTATACTCCCAATTTTTTCTTTGTATAGTTTACAAGACCGCCAACATCAATTAATTCTTGAATTTCTTTAGGAAAAACGGTAACGGGGTATTCTTTGCCTGTTGTTAAATTTTTAATAACACCGTTTTCTAAATTCATTTCAAGTTTATCACCTGTTTTTGTTTCATCGGGCAGGGTTTCAGATTCAATAATAACAAGCCCTATATTAATTGCATTTCTGTAAAATATTCTTGCAAAGCTTTTTGCTATAACTGCGCTAACACCTGATGCTTTAATTGCAATCGGCGCATGTTCTCTGCTTGACCCACATCCAAAGTTATCTTTTGCAACTATAAAATCATTTTCTTGAACACTGTTTGCAAAATTTGCGTCAATATCCTCCATACAGTGCTTTTTTAATTCATTTGGATCAGAAGTGTTAAGATATCTTGCGGGGATAATTACGTCAGTATCTACATCATCGCCGTAGCAATAGGCTTTTCCGCTTTTTAAATTTCTCATACATTTACTCCATTTACAATTTATAAAACTTGTTTTAATATAATACAATAAAACAAGCAAATACTTGTCACATATTATTTAGTACTATGCTAAAAGCATTAAGAAGGAGAAATTAAACATGGAAATGCAAGAATCAATCGTTGAAGCAGCTGGCCAAATTTGGAATTACTTAAATTCAAACGGCGAAGTTACAACTAAAAAAATGCAAAAAGATTTGAGCTTAGATGACAACATGACATTTATGGGTCTTGGCTGGTTATCAAGAGAAGACAAAATCAACTACCAAAAGAAAGGTGCTCACACAAAAATTTCTTTAAGATAGTTTTTTGTTAAAGCAAGTTTAAAAAGCCTCTTAATTTAAGGGGCTTTTTTATTGCATAAAAAAAGCCCCATTTAAGGGGCAAAATGAAAAGATAATTAATAAATTTATCTAAAGAGAATTAAATCTTATTTTTTACTTTTGTGCCTGATACATTGCCCTTTGCGCCACGACGCCAAAAGGAACAGCTCTGTCTTCTGTAATCATAATTCCAAATATATCTGTAACTGTTTTTTGGCTCGGATTTGGATAAATGTAAAAATTATTTGCACCACATTCTGCATCATTACAATTTACATTGCCTGGAGAAGGTTTCCTATCGCCATTTACATCTACTAAAAGCAGACAAGGGGGTTTTGTAGTGCCATTTGGATTGTGTGCCAAGCCATATGAACCACACCCCATACAAGAATGCGGGTGATTTGGTCCGGCAAGATTTGTTGTTACCAAACATATTTGTTGATCGGACTCATGCAGTTTAGGTCCAAAAACATCACTACTGTTATCATCCATTTCAAATCTCATGCCATCTGTTGTATAAAATGCGCAATTAGTATTGCTATTTCTTATAGTATTAGTTCCATTAACTTTAAATCTGTAATAATATGGCAATCTTAAAGTTGATTTCATAACATTCATATGCCTTTGAAGATAATAATATAAATCAGTATTTTCATAAGGGCTTTCGCCATCTATTGCCATATTCATGGTTATTGCAGAATTAAGAACGCTGACAGCTTTTCTTAGGCCTGTTTTAAATTCTTGTTGTTGAGAATTTGATATTACAGATGGAATTGAAATTGCGGCAACAACGCCAATAATAGCTAAAGTTATTAAAACCTCTGCTAATGTAAAACCTCTTTTTTTCATAATTTTTAAACTATCCTTTCATTAATATTTGAACTTTGCCTATTTTCTTTCTTTGGCTCAAACGCCGCACGCAAAGAAAGAAAATAGGCAGGAAAAGAAAGAAACGCGGCTTAAATAAGTTTAATCTTATCTTTTAAAATCATCTGTCCCCTCAGTTGTTCAGAGTCGGGGCTTCGT
>DVKW01000163.1 GCA_018715855.1 Candidatus Galligastranaerophilus intestinigallinarum | reverse complement strand
CTTCAACCGTGTGCACCATGGGCTGTTTTGTTTCTTTTTTGATATCTTGTTTTTTTTGAAAAGGGTTTGAAAAAGCAAGCGCACTTGTTTGAAAAACGATAAAAAATGCAAAAACAAAAGGAAAAACTTTTTTAAATTTCATTAAACAAGCCCTTCGTTTCTTGCTTTAACGGTTGCTTTTGTTCTGTCTGATACGTAAAGTTTTTGTAAAATGTTATGCACGTGGGCTTTTGTGGTTGAAATTGTAACAACTAATTTATCTGAAATTTCTTTATTTGAATATCCTTCTGAAATTAAAGATAAAACTTCCAATTCTTTTTTTGTAAGCCCATATTTATTAATATTTTCTTCTTTTTCTTTTTTTGTTACCGTTTGTTTTTGAAGCCCCGATAATACAAGCCTTGCAATCATAGGGTCAAGCCATGCGGCTTTTTGGCTTACGGATTTTATTGCAGATAAAAGGGAATCTAAATTGCACCCTTTCATAATGTACCCGTCAGCCCCTGCCTGAAGGGCTGCATAAACATCTTCTTCATTATCACGAGAGGTTAACATTAAGATTGAAGAATTAATTCCTTTTTCTTTAATTCTTTTAGAAGCTTCTATACCATCAATTTTAGGTAAACCAATATCCATTAAAATAACATCGGGGTTTAATTCAGATGCCATAGTAACCGCTTGAAGGCCGTCTTCTGCTTGCCCGATAAGTTCTAAACCTTCCGTATTTTGAATAAATATTGCAGTTCCCATTCTTGCCATTATATGGTCTTCCACAAGAAGAACTTTTATGTTTTTAGCAGCATTTGACATTTATGAAACCACCTTTGCGCTTTTAACAGCTTTATTTAAAGTGAATGTAAAGGTTGCACCTTTGTTTATTTCGCCATCTGCCTTAATTTCACCGTTGTGGGCTTCTATTATTTGTCTTGAAAGGTAAAGCCCAAGGCCTGTTGATGGCAAGCGTTTTTTGGAATTTCCCCTTTGGAATTTTTTAAATAAACCGTCTAAATCTTCTTTAGATAAGCCTTCGCCGAAATCTTGAATTGAAACTTTTAAGTTTCCTTCAATATCTTCTGTTTTAATGATTATTTTGCCGCCTTCAAAACTATGCTTAATTGCATTACCTAAAATGTTGAATAAAACCCTTTTAATTTCGCTTCTGTCGGCTTTTATTATTAAACCTTTTTGTTCAAATTCAATATTAAGGTTTGTTTTATCAGATAACGGTTTTAATTCTTGAATGCAGTTTAAAATAAGTTCATCAAGGTCAAAATCCGTTTTTACAAGGTGCATTTTGTTAGATTCATATCTATATACTTCCAACAAAACATTTACAAGCCCAAGCATATCTTCCATGCTTCTTTTCATTGTTGTAAAAAGGTTTCTAAGTTCGCCCGTTAATTCGCCCAAGGTGCCATTTAGTGCAAATTCAAGAGCATTTATTGAAGCTAAAACAGGCGTTCTTAAATCATGCGTTAAAGTTGCAATGAAATCGTCTTTTAAGCGTTCGTTTTCTTTTTCTTTTGTAACATCTCTTATTAAAACAATTGTTTTAATTTCATCGTTCAACTTTGTTTTTGATAAAGAAAGTTCAATCGGAACGGTTAAATTTTTATCATAATCAACAATGTTAAAGTTTCTTAAATATAAGGTTTCGCCAACATTTAGAGTTGTTTTTTGGTTTTGTTCGTTTATTAAAAGTTCAAAGAAATTTTTACCTTTTAAATCTTCTTTAATTTTTAAAATTTCAATTGAAGCGGGGTTATATTGTTCAATTTTGTTGTTTGAATCAAGAACAACAAGCCCTTCGGATAAATTTGTTATAATTGTTTCAAGTTTGTTGTTTGTTGTTTTAAGTTCATTTGTTCTTTTTTCAACAATATTTTCAAGGTTTCTGTTTAAAATTTCAAGTTCTTCAATTTTATTTTTTAATTGAACTTTTAAATTTGTTCTTTCAATGCCGTTTTTAATGTTTAAAATAATGTCGTCATTATTCCATGGTTTTTCAATATATTTAAAAATGCCGACTTCATTAATTGCTTTTATTGCATTTTCTTTATCGGCATAGCCTGTTAATAAAATTTGGGTTGTATCGGGGTGGAGTTCTTTTGCTTTTATTAAAAATTCAATGCCGTTCATATCGGGCATAATGAAATCTGAAATAATAACGGAACAATTGTTTTCTTTTAGCCAATTAACGGCATCAATCGGCCTGTTAAAAGTGAATACGTTTGAATACCCTTCCAACTTTAGAAGGGTTTTTAAGGTTTTGGTTACCATAACCTCGTCATCTAAAACCAGTATTTTGGCAAAAATATCCATACTTATATAATAAATTATTTTTTTTCTTTAACAAATTTTTTACAAAAATATAACTTTTTGTGTAATCATGGCAATTTTAAATATTAACGCGTTTTATATGCCATGTGAAATTGTGAAGAATTAATTATTAATGCAACTAAATTCCGAAAACATTAATATATTTGCTAAAACTTATGATAATTCCCAAAATTTAAAGGGAAGAAGCAATGGTGTTGCTCAGAATAATTCATCTGTTGCCTTTATGGGGCTGAGAGATGAATTTGTTGACATTTCTAAAGATGCGCTAAAGCTTGCAAATTCAAAATATAGAGATAAATTTATGGAAAAAGCCCAAATGACTTTTGGCGAATCCGTTCAATACGGCTTAAAGGGCTTTTTTATAGGGGCAAAAGATAAGGCAGTAAAATTCTTCAAAGAAAATTTCACGGAAGGGATAGATGTAACTTACGACAACAGAACAAAGACCCTTGAATATTTGCGTGCAAATTTCGGGGAAACATTTGAGGATTGTTTTCTTGATATAGACAATTATAACAACACAATAAGCAGCCCGAGAATTAATAAATTTACAAATTTTATTCACTTAACCCTAAAAACGGTTCGAGGCAAAAAGGATAAATTTGTTTACAGGGCAAGCGAAGAAACAGATTCTATCACATTTCACAAAGACCCGTTTTTAAAGAACTTATGTTTGGGTATTAAAGAATTTACGGTTGGCCAAATTCTTGATTGGGGAGTTTCAATCAGAAATTTATACAGAAAGTTTGATGCCAAATTCGGTTCAAGCGACATTATTTCTTCCGCAAGGAAAAGAACAAGCTTTATAAACGAAGTTCTTGACAGAAGAATTTCCGAAAATAAAGCAAGAGATGCTTTCTACAAATTATCGGGTGTTTTTGAAGAAGCCACAAAAGGTGTTAAAGACATTGGCAAATTCAGGGTTAAACCAAACCCCGTAAAACAAAAAGATGAAGCACTCGATTTAATTCAATCAAATATTAAAAAACTTGCAGAAAAATCAATCGGGCAAGCATCCAAAAAAGTGGGCAAATATAATACAAAAACAGAACGTGCTTGGAACAGGTTAGGAACAGGTTTTGTAAGTGCAACATTTGCCGCAACCGATTTTTATAACATTTCAATGCTTCAAAATAATGACCCGAATAAAGCCAATAAATCGGGCAAAAAACGTTTTATGCAAGATATGAGGCGCCAAGGCTTAACGGCAGGTATCACATATGTTGTATTGGGCGCACTTCAAAGGTCTGTTAACAACAGCGTTATGGCTGCAGTTCTTTCATTGGGCGGTGTTACATTGGCATCTGAAGTTTTATCAAGAAAAATGGGCGGCATTCCGCTAACCCCTCTAAGCCCCGAAGAAGCAGCAAAAGTTGCAGACAAACAAGAAAAGAAACGTCTTGAAAAAGAAGGCAAGGAACCTGTTCAAGATGAAAAACAAGATGATAAAGAAATTCTTCAAAATGAACCGCAAACCGAACAAGAAGCTTCAACAAACAATATGGAAGTATTTAAGGTGTTTACGGACAAAGTAAATTACCCTTCATTTAACGGTTTAACTTCATTTAAAGCAAACGATAAAAATATTCAAAATGAACCTGCAGAAAATAAAGACAAAAAGAAAAAATCAAGCGTTGCATCCAAAATATTAAAGGGTGTGGCTGCCGTGTTTGGTGCTTCTTTATTTATCGGCTATTTAAGAACAAAAAATGTCGGCAAAATTAACGATATAATCAATTCAATAAGTTCAAGCTATGATGATTTCAGAACAAAATGCACAACAAGACGTTTAATATTGCCCGCAGATGATGTTGACGGCTTTTTAAATTACCTGGAAAAGAATAACTTTATGGAGCAGCATAATGTTCTTCAAAGAACTCTTTCCACATTTACAAAACACGGCAAATTAAGCGGCCAAACACCTTTGGTTCAAAAATATATTCCAAAGAAAGAATTAAACCCCACAGGTTTTTATTATGATTTAGGCTATGTTGATTCAAGAGCCAAAAAGACGGTATTTAACGTGGTTACATACCCAATAAATGCCGTTACAAAAATTATGGGCAATGCAAACAATTTGGTTAGAAGATTATTAGGCGCAGCCCCTGTTGAAGAAGCGCCCAAAGAAGTTATTAAATCGAAAACCGCAGCCGAATTTATGGAAAAACATTCGCACAGATATAAAGATGCACTTGCAAAAGAAGATATGTATTCATTTAGAAAAGAATTGGAAGATGCCTTTACAAGACACTTCTCCGAAGCAAATTCCAAAAACAAAAACACTTCAATTGCAATGATTTCAAGATTTTTAATTACCGTAATTTCAGGTTACTTCTTTGTTAACGATTACAGAAACGAAGTTTTAATCGAATCTAAAGGTAAAGATGTTGAAAGAGCAAATTCAACAATGAAGGAAAGAATAGGCCATAAGATTGCTAACTTCTTCTTGAATTCAATGTTTATGGATTTATTCAACACAACATTCGAAAACATATACTTAAGCTCTGTAACAGGTGCAACAGCAGTTGCAATGGCAACGGAATTTACGAATGAAACTGCCGTAAGGGCTTCAATTTGCACACCGACATCCAAGATGACAAGAGAAGAATTAATTGAATATGAAGATAAACGCTTAAATGATGACAGCTTAAAAGGCGATTATTACAGAACATTTATGAAACTTACGGGTAAAAAACCTTTAAGTGAAAAAGCGAAAAAATAATTTTATTCCTTGTTGAATTTTTTATTTAATTCTTCAAGGAATATTTTTGCGGGTTTAGAAAAAATTTGGTTTTTCTTCCAAACAATGTTTATATTAACTTCTAATTTTGGCGACAGCGGCCTAAAGCAAATTTTAGAATTGTCCATTGTGTTAATAAGCCTGTCAAGCCCCATTGCATAGCCAATTTTGTCTTCTGTCATAATTGAAGCATTGTATATTAAATTATAAGTGCCCACTATATTTAATTTTTCAAAATTTCCTTTAAACCAATCTATAAAAATGTTTTTTTCAAAAGTTGTTTTAATTGCTTGCCTTGACATAATTAAAGGCAAATTCAAAAGGTCATCCAATTTAATATTTTTCTTTTTTGCTAAAATGTCATCTTTTCTTAAAAATAAGCCCCATCTGTCTTTTTCTTTTAAGTTGATGGAATTATATTTATCAAGGTCAATCGGTTCAATTAAAATGCAAAAATCTAATAAACCTTTGTCTAATTTTTCCTGCAGGTCTTCGCTGTCGCCTGAAACTATATGAAATTTAATTTTTGGGTATTTTGTTTTTAAGTTTTTTATAATATCTGTTATTAATTTTATTGCTCTTGTTTCGCCGGAGCCTATAAAAATGTTTCCTGAAATTTCATTTTTGCTGCTTTTTAGTTCGTTTTCGGCTTTCTCAATAAGTTCAATAACTTCTTCCGCTCTTTTTT
>DVKW01000162.1 GCA_018715855.1 Candidatus Galligastranaerophilus intestinigallinarum | reverse complement strand
CACCCGAATAACCCGATTTTGCATAGCCAAATTGCAAACTTATATTTTATGAAAGGTGAACACGATAAAGCTGTTTCACACTATGAAAGCGCACTTTTATTAAACCCAAACCATGAAAAAGCACCGGAAGTTGCACAAACATTAGGGTTTTTATTGCAGCACTTTATAGAAAACGACGAAGCTGCCGTTTTAGCCTTTTTATCGGCTTATGTGCTTGATACCAAAAACCTTGAAATATATATAGGTTTAGGCGCAGCATTTTATGAAAAAGAAGATTATATAAATGCACTTAAAGTTTACAGAAGGGCAATTGAACTTCAACCGACAAATGCCAAAATTCACTGCAACTTGGGCTTTTTGTTGTGGGGCTTAGGAAATTTAACAGAAGCCATTGAAGAATATCAGCTTTCAATTAAATATCAGCCTGATTATGCAATTGCACACAACAACTTAGGCGTTATTTATTTAGATGATTTAGCGCAAATTCAAAAAGCCTCGGAATGTTTTAAAAACGCCTTGGAATATGACCCAAACTATGCGCTTGCACACTATAACTATGCAAGGTGCCTTTCAATTAAAGGTGAAAAAGTGGAAGCTGCAAAATATTATAGAGCAGCGCTTGATATTAACGCAATTACAAAAGAAATGGATTCAAACGAAATTCAAGACAGGTTGAACAGTCTTTTTGAATAATAGCTGATTTGTTAATAGAATTTTTAAATTGTTACTTATAAAATAAGCTTATGTCAATTTGGATTTACATATTTAAAAGAATATTTCAAACAATACCGATACTTATTTTGGTAACAATCATAAGCTTTTTCTTAATAAGGTTATCCCCTGTTGACCCTTTGGCTGAAATGCGCCTAAACCCGGCAATTTCAAAGCAATCAATAGACCATGAAGTTAAAAGATTAGGGCTTGATAAACCCATTTATGTTCAATATTTTTATTGGGCAAAAAACTTTGTTAAAGGGGATATGGGAACAACCACAACGGGTGAAAAAGTTTCGGTTAAAATTAAAGAAAGGGCGCTAAACACGCTTCTTTTGTCTTTTTCTGTGCTTTTTTTCACTTGGCTGATTGGAATTCCGATTGGAATTATTGCAGCGCTTAATTATAGAAGCACGTTCGATAGAATGCTTACACTTCTTTCAAGTGCAGGCATGGCAATACCATCTTTTTTCTTTGCGGTTTTAATGTTAATTTTTGCCCAAAAAACAGGCTGGTTTCCAATTGGCGGTCTAACTTCAGCAAATTTTTACCGTCTTGATTTATTCCACAAAATTTTAGATATAATGCACCATTTGTTTTTGCCGACATTTGTTTTAACCACCCTTTCTCTTGCAGGCCTATCAAGGCAAATGAGGGCAAATTTATTAGATACTCTTGATTCTGATTATGTTAAATATGCAAGAGCTAAAGGCTTAGACAAGAAAAAAGTTATATTAAAGCATGCTCTAAGAAACGCAATTAACCCGCTTGTAACAATGCTTGGGTTTGAATTTGCAGGGTTATTATCAGGTGCTGCATTAACAGAATATGTTTTTCAATACCCGGGCCTTGGCAGGTTGATTTTAGAAGCCGTTATGAAATCAGATATAAATTTAGTTATGGCGGGGCTTGTAATTGGCTCTGTTATGCTTGTTTTAGGAAATGCAATTTCAGACATTTTACTAAGACTTGTTGACCCGAGAGTAAGGGGGGTTTAATGAATTCCTTACTTAAAAAATTCAAAAAAGATAAAATTAGTTTAATTGCAGTAATAGTGCTTATTTTAATGTATTTGGCAATTTTATTTGCAAGTTTTTTATCACCTTATGAAAAAAACAGGTCTAATAGGGAACTTTCTTATTCTCCGCCTGTTAAAATTTACACAATAACGCCTGATAATAAGCTTTCAAAGCCATATTTTTACAATTTAAAAAGAGAATTTAACCCGCACACCCTAAGCACAACTTACCATGAAATAAGAGACAAAAAGCATTACATCAATTTTTTTACTAAAGGGTATGAATATAAATTATTCGGGCTTTTTAAAACCAATATCCATTTAATTGGAACAGATAAAGATGGCGAACTTCACCTTTTAGGGTGCGATATAAACGGCAGAGACAACTTTTCAAGGCTATTATATGGCGGCAGAATTTCTTTAACAATAGGTTTTCTTGCCCTTTTAATTTCATTTCCGATTGGGCTAATATACGGTGGAATTTCAGGATATTTTGGCGGGAAAATCGACAACATTTTAATGAGAATTTCAGAAGCAATAATGTCAATTCCGACATTTTACCTGTTAATAATTTTAGCTGCAATTTTACCATCCAACATGACAAGCGCCCAAAGGTTTGCCCTTATAACGATCATTTTAGCCTTCATTGGCTGGGCGGGCTTTGCAAGGGTTGTAAGGGGCATGGTTTTATCAATCAAAACGGAAGATTACATTAAAGCAGCAAAAAGCATAGGCCAAAGCGATTTTAAAATTATTTTAAAGCACATTCTTCCCCAAACCTCAAGCTATGTAATTATTGCAATTGCGCTTTCCGTTCCGTCTTTTATCTTGGCAGAATCAGGTTTAAGCTTTTTAGGGCTTGG
>DVKW01000161.1 GCA_018715855.1 Candidatus Galligastranaerophilus intestinigallinarum | reverse complement strand
CACATAGACGGTATTGTTGAAATTAAAGAATTCAACGATATTATCCACGAAGTTGTTGTTCGCCCCGGTGAACTTTATACTTTGGATTCAATTAACGACTTAAAAGTTGATGAAAATGAAGTTGTAAGAGCAGGCACTGTTGTTGCAGGCAAAATTAAAGCTAAAGTTGATTCAATTGTAACTATAGTTGAAAACGACAACGATATGTTAGAACTTGATGATTTAGATGAAGATCTTGCCGAAGACATTGTTGAAGAAGATAATTTAGATAAACAACAAGTTCAAATCTTAATTAGGCCTGTTCAAAGCTTCACTATTGAACCAAGAGATGTTTCAATTGAATTTGAAACAACAGATGAAGCAATTGAAATTGTTCCTTTAACACAATTGCAATTTAAAGATGGTGCAAGAGTCAGAAGCTTAGATGGCGCTGTGTTAACAAGAACCTCGCTTGTTTTATCTATGAGCGGATATTTAAGCCACTTAAAAGGCCTTGTCGAATTAGACAAAGACGGCGGCTTAAAAATCGTTGTACTTGAAACATTAATCGTAAGACGTGAACAAGATGATGCTTCAAGAACTTTATCTTCAATGCAAACGGAATTGTTGGTTGAAAACGGCCAAATAATTGAACCGAGAACTCCTGTTACAAAAACACAAGTTCTTTCAATCGATGATTCAACCGCAAGCATTAAACAATCAACAGATAAAGACGTTAGAAGATTACTCTTGGTTTCTGCTAAAAACGAACAAATCGTTCCTATTAAAGGAAAAGCAACAGTTAAAGTAGGCGATTTTGTTAAACTTGATGCTGTTGTTGCAGCGACAGGCGAAACAACAAAATGCTCAGGCAGAGTAGTTGAAGTTAATAAAGATTCTGTTGTTGTAAGAGTTGGTCGTCCTCATTTAATCAGCCCGGGCACACTACTTCAGGTTGAAAACAACGCTCTTATACTAAGAGGCGATTTGCTTGCAACCCTTGTATTTGAAAGACAAAAAACAGGTGACATCGTTCAAGGTTTGCCAAGGGTTGAAGAACTTTTGGAAGCAAGAAAACCGAAAGATTCAGCTATTGTTGCAGAAGAAGACGGCGTGGCTGAAATTGAAATAGAAGATGACGTTGCAAGATTATACATTGTAAATGAAAACGGCAGAACGGAAATTAAATATCCGATTGAATCAAGCGTTATTGTTTCCGATAAACAAAAAATCGTGAAAGGCCAAGCTTTAACCTCAGGCCCATTGAACCCACACGATGTTATCAGATTAAGAGGCGCTAACGCTGCTCAACAATATCTTGTTGATGAAGTTCAAAGGGTTTACCGTTCACAAGGCGTTGAAATTGCAGATAAACACGTTGAAGTTATTGTTCGCCAAATGATTAAGAAAGTAAAAGTTCTTGATTCAGGCACAACAAAACTTCTCCCCGGTGAACTTGTTGAACTTAAAGTGGTTGAAGCTGAAAACGCTAAAATTAATGAAGCAGAAGGCGGCATTAAAGCAACCTATGAAGCATTGCTTTTGGGTATTACAAAAGCTTCATTGAACACAGAAAGCTTTATTTCAGCTGCTTCATTCCAAGAAACAACAAGAATCTTAACAGAAGCTGCCGTTGAAGGTAAGAAAGATATGTTAAGAGGCTTGAAAGAAAACGTTATCATTGGTAGATTAATTCCTGCAGGTACAGGTTATCACCACTTGATTAACGCAAGCGAAGAAAAGGAAAAAGAAGCCCTAAGAAGAGCTCAACAAAAGAACCAAGCAAGAAAACCGTCAGCAATTTTAGAAGAAATTGAAGGTATGTTTGGTACACCCGATTTCACGCTTGATGAATAGCCTTGTTGTTTCTGCCTTTCAGGCTAGTTAAAATTAACAAGAACTAAAATAAACTAAAAAGCATAAATACCAAATAAGGATTTTAAAATGATTAAAAAAATTATTTTGGGTTTATGCTTTTTAGCATTTTTAACCCCATCAATAGTATTTGCAGATTCCGCCCCAATTTCAAAAAAAGAAATTAAAGAAGTTGAACAATTTTTTAATACATATATTTATTCAGCCAACAATTATAAAGATGATTTAATTGATAAATATACCCAAAACGCTGAAATAGAAAGGGTTGTAATAAAACCTGACGGCACAAAACAAGCTGTTGATATTCCAATGCAAAGGTATATTAAAGAATTAAAACTGGGCAGAAAAACGGCAAAATTATTAGGCTATAAAAACACATACATTAATAAAAAATACATAAAAACAGGGGATAATGAATATAAAATTATAACAACAAGAATTCCATTTAAAGATAAAGAAGGCCTAAATGCTGAATTTGACGTTGTAAAAACCCCGGATGGCCTAAAAATTGCAAAAGAATCTATGGAAACAACAGTGCAAAGGTTTTTAAAAGAAAAATAATTATTAACAAAAAACCGTTTTTGTCTGTTCTTTTAAATTGGGATAAAAGGCGGATAAAATAATATATGCCGCAAAAAATAATTAATTTACGGAATAGCTTTTAACGGTTTTTATTAATTGCAGATAAAGTTCAATTTCTTTTTCGTTTGAATTTTTCAAAATTTCAAGAATATTAAGTATATTTTTATTTTGCGGGAGCTTTATATCGTTAAAATAATCTATTTTAAGATTCAAGACATTTGCAATTCTTAAAAAGTTATCGAGCGAGGGCGAATTTTCGCCTGCTTCAATTCTATATATTTGTTTTTCATGGAGATTGGTTTTTTCAGCCAGCTCAAACTGGGACATTTTTTGGGCTTTTCTTGCCTCTTTAATTTTTTGCCCTATGTATTTTTTATCAATATTAAGCAACTTAAACCCGCCTGTATATTTGTTCCTTGTTTATAGAATAAGACATATTCAGTTAAATTAATATGGCATTTTTGTCCATGATATTGAAAATAGACTAAATATAGTCTATAATTTAAAAATAAGACAAAAAGGAGTATTGAATGAAAAAAATTATCGGTTTCA
>DVKW01000160.1 GCA_018715855.1 Candidatus Galligastranaerophilus intestinigallinarum | reverse complement strand
TGCGAAATTTACCTTAAATATGAAGGTTCAAACCCGACAGGCAGCTTTAAAGACCGTGGCATGACAATGGCTGTTTCAAAAGCAAAAGAAGAAGGTTCAAAGGCAATTATTTGCGCATCCACAGGTAACACATCAGCCGCAGCCGCAGCTTATGGCGCAAGAGCAGGCCTAAAATGTTATGTTTTAATCCCCGATGGCTATATTGCACTTGGCAAATTATCACAAGCCATGATGTATGGGGCAGAAGTTATTGCAATAAACGGCAACTTTGATGAAGCCTTAGAAGCTGTTAAGGATATTTCAAGCCACTACCCCATCACTCTTGTAAATTCGTTAAACCCATATAGAATTGAAGGCCAAAAAACAGGTGCATTTGAAATAATTGAAGCACTTGAAGATGCTCCTGATTATCATTTTATTCCTGTTGGAAACGCAGGCAATATTACAGCTTATTGGAAGGGTTACAGGGAATTCTTTGACCTTAAAAAATGTTCAAAACTTCCAAAAATGATGGGTATTCAAGCAGAAGGCGCCGCTGCCATTGTTAAAGGCGAAAGAATTATGCACCCTGAAACAATTGCAACCGCTATTAGAATCGGCAATCCTGCAAGCTGGAAAAAAGCGGAAGCTGCAAGAGATGAATCAAAAGGCACCATTGATATGGTAAATGATGAAAAAATCTTAGAAGCTCACAGCTTACTTGCATCTTTAGAAGGTGTATTTTGTGAACCTGCAAGTGCGGCAAGTGTTGCAGGGTTAATCAAATTGAAAAATGAAATTAAACAAAATTCAAAAATTGTTTGCATTTTAACGGGCAACGGCTTAAAAGACCCTGATTGCGCAATAAAAAATGCAAAATCACAAGTTCAAAAAACATCAGCTGATATTAAAGATATTGTAAAATTAATGCACATTTAATAAAAAATAAAATAATTTTGCCCTTTCTTGAATAAGAAAGGGCAATTTTTTTGCTTTAAAATTGTTTATTTATTATATGGCAACATTTGGAAGGCATTTTTATGGAAGCTTCAAAAATAGGTTTTTCAAATATTGATAATACAGCTTTTGAAGGCAGAAAGAAAAAAGTTAAAAAAGAAAGCCCAAAAAGAGAAAAAATTAAAGAAAATGCTAAAAAAATGGCACTATTTCTTGCAGGGCTTGCAACTTTAGGTGCTGCAACGGTTTTAATTGCAGCTAAAGATAAACCTTTGGAAAATAAAGAAAGCTGTTTAGAGGATAAAACCAAACAAGATGAAGAAATAGAACAAAACCAAACAAAACCAAATGAGGTAAAAGATAAAAAGCCGACAGAAAAAAAGGAGCCCGTTTATCTTTTGCCAAAAAATGCTTCTTCAGTTGAACAAGGTGAAGAAGATGCTGCAACAAAGGGTGTAAAAGCCCCAAAAACCGCACAAAAACTTTTGATGCCAAAAAAAATGCCGTTAATGCTTCCGCCCCACATAGATGATGAAACGGTGGAAGCGGAAATAACAGATTTGCTTACTGAAATTGACAAAATGCAATCAAGCTTGCCTAAGCCTGATTTGAACAAAGGAAACGGTGCAAAAAAAGCAGATAGCAAAACTGCAATTAGCGCTTCAACAACAATAGCTGATGAAGATTTTCAAAAAATGCTTGATGACCATCTGGAAGCATTTATGGCAAATTACAAGGCGCAAGAAGAAGGCTTAATGGCAAGGCAAGAACAAGGGTTTCAAGACCAGCTTGCACAGGTTTCAAAATTGTTGGATGAATCCGTTGCAAGTTTAGAAGAAGATGACGGCCTGACAGAAACAGCGCCTTTGGATGAAGATTTTTCAATTCGTCTTGAAATGGATGAAATTCCCGATATTGACAATATTATTGCCGATATGGCTTCGGGGTATTATGGTAAAAATGCCGAAAATGCGGTTAAATACCATTTAGATGATGCCGCTGTTGAAATATACAGGCAAATGAACCCTGATACAATAGGTGCTCTTTCAAACCATTTTATCGAAATGACAATCACCAAAGATGCAATGGGAAATTCAGACAAAGGAATGCTAAAAAGATTAAAAGGAATGGAAAAGAAATTCACTCCTTCTGGAATTAAAAAAATTGCTTCAACCGAAGAAGGCCTTCAAAGGCTTACAAGATATATTTTGGGAATTGAATATGTCGGTTCCGGTTCATTAACATCTAACACTTTTAAAGATAAAGTGGTTGATATGCAAAAATATTCAAAAGCAAAAAAAGAAAATTTAAACTGGCTGATGCAAACAGTAAGAAACTAAAAACAACAAAATAATTTTAAGGGCTTACAAGTAATCTGTAAGCCCTTTTTTTATATATCTTTTTTAATTTTATGCGCTTGTAGATAAGCTTGGCGCTATAATTACAAACTGTCTTACAAGTTCTTTATCCCATTGAATGTTTGCGCCCAATTTCAAAATTTCGCAAGCTTTTTCAACGCCTAAACCTTTTCTGTAGGGTCTGTCTGAAATTAGGGCATGGTAAGCATCTGCAATTGCAACAATTCTTGCAGAAAGGGGAATTTCTTCACCTTTTAAGCCATAAGGATAGCCTGTGCCGTCATAGTGTTCATGGTGATATTTAACCATCGGAATTAAATCACGAAGTGATTCATTCGGGGCTAAAACCTTATCTGCACCAATTACAGGGTGCTGTTTCATAATTTCCCATTCTTCATCTGTTAGCATTGATGGTTTTCTTAAAACATTTTCAGGAATGCCGATTTTGCCTATATCATGCAACAAGCCGCCTAATCTTATTCTTTCAACTTCAGATTCAGGCAAACCTATTGCTCTTGCCAGTGCTTCAGAATATCTTGAAACACAAGCAGAATGGCCTTTTGTATATGTATCTTTGGCATCGATTGTATTTGCAAGAGATGTAACAACATCTAATAAATGTGAACTTGAAATTATTTGTTCGTTATGGAATTTATTAATTAATTCTTCTTCAAATTGAACGCCTATTTGAGCGTGTTTTTTGGTTAAAACTTCAGCAAAACATTTAAGTGCTTCATCATCCCAGAAGTTGTAATCTTCACTTGTAATAACTTTGCAATTGCCCATTTCTTCAGATTTGCTTTTTGAAATGTACATTGCTTGTTCTGCTAAAACTAAAAGTTTTTCTTGGTTTTCTGATGATTTAGGATAAGATGAAATGCCCATTGAAACTTTAATCGGGCCAACATCATCTATATAAACGCAAGATAAAACGTATGATAAATATTCTGCAATATATTTTGCTTCGTCTAAGCTTGTATTCGGCATTATGATTGCAATTTCATCGCCGCCGTATCTGCCTGCAAAGTCTGTATTTCTAATGTTTTGTTTAATTTTTTGAGCAACCGTTTTAATAACTTCATCGCCTCTTGCATGGCCTAAGTCTCTATTTATTCTTGTGATGTTTGCAACGTCTGTAATTAAAACAGAAAGCGTTTCGCCTTTGGCTTCTGCTGCTTGAATTTGCCTGTGAAGTTCTTCTTGCAAGTGTCTGTGGTTTGCAAGGCCTGTTAGAGAATCGGTATCGGAATTTGTTTCAACAAGTTCCAATAAATTTTTGGTTTGAGCAAAAAGCCCTAAAGTGTTTGCTATAAGCTGGCAAAATTCAATTGTTGCGCTTAAGTGATAGTTGCCTACAATATAAACGCCCATGCATTCATCAATTGCCATTAAAGGAATAATAGCGGTTGATGCGTGAGTTTGATACCATGAACTTAAAAAGCCTGTATCTTGGGTTGTTACGGTTTTTTTGGTTCTTATTGCTTTTACGACAGGGTTTGTTTCATCTGTCATAATTGTTTTTGTTGTATATGTTGAACCGATTTTATCAATTAATTTTATGTTAACGCAATTTGAATGCTTATTATAAAGCCCGATTGCAGTGAAGCTTACTTGAAGTTTATTTACCATTATGTTGTTTAAAGAATAAAACAATTGCCCTAAATCGTTTTTAATTAAAAAGGCATCGTTTACAAAACGCATAACTTCCTGAAAACCTACATTCACCTGTTTTATAAGGTGGTTTCTTGCAGAACCTGTTGAATATAATTTATTAGCAGAGGTTCTTGAACCGATAGGTGAACCTGTCATAATGGGGTTTGTCAAAATCGGCGTAATTGCCTTTCTTGCCACTATAGGTTTTTCCTTTTCGTTATATGAAATATTGTTTATTTCTTCTTTTGGGGTTTTGTTATTGGGTGTCACTTAATTCTAACCTTCAAGTACGATTTTTATTTTTTCACATGTATTACAAGTAAGAACATAGAATAAATTGTCACATTAAGAGTAATTTGTTAAGAAATTGTATTAAAACTTAATAATCCAAAAATTCTTTTCCTTCCTTGATGTTTAAATTATATGACTTTTTGGGTTAATTAGCAAGTCTTTCAGGGAGTTTTTTTCTCCTTTTAATATAATAATATTACTTTTTGGTACATCAAATTGAACTGAAAGATACTCAATAATTGCTTTATTTGCCTTTCCATCCACTGCGGGCTTGTTTATTCTTAATTTTAAAATCTCATCTGTATATTCTTCTAAACTGTTAATTTTTGCATTTGCAATAACTTTAATTTTTAAATTAACAACTTCGCCTTTTTGAAGCTTTTCTTTAATTTTTAATGTAATATCTTCCATTTTATAAAAATACTTTCAATGGTATATAGTAAAAATAATAAAAAAGTAGTATTATCGTTTATGCGTTTATTATAAGGCATAATTTCATTTAATGACACATCTTACACACTTTCTTGAAGTTAAACACATTTTAATGTCCCAAAACAGAAGGCCTGAGGATATTGCAGAAATTGAAAAGGCTTATCTTTTTGCAGCCAAACTCCATGAGGGGCAATATAGAATTTCAGAAGAACCTTATATAATTCACCCCATTGAAGTTGCAAAAATTTTAGCGGAATTAAAACTTGATACCCACACGGTTATTGCCGCTTTTTTGCACGATATTTTAGAAGACACCGATACAAGCCCCGATGAAATTGTTAAAAATTTTGGCGAAGATGTATTGAAGCTTGTTCAAGGGGTTACAAAGCTTGGTAAATACCGCTTTAAATCTAAAGAAGAAAGGCAAGCGGAAAATTTCAGAAGAATGTTTATTGCAATGGCGGAAGATGTTCGAATTATCTTTCTAAAATTGGCAGACAGGCTTCATAACATGAGAACGCTTAATTATATGGCGGCAAACAAACAAAAAAGAATTGCACAAGAAACGCTTGATATATTTGCGCCACTGGCTAACCGCCTTGGTATCGGGAAAATGAAAGCGGAATTGGAAGATTTATCGCTTCGCTATATTGACCCTGAAAAATATTACCAAATTGCAAAACTTGTTGCCCAAACCAAAAACGAAAGAGATGCGCTTGTAAATTCCTTAATTGAAATAACCAAAAAGCATTTGGAAGAAAACGGCATAAATGCAACAATATATGGCAGAGCAAAACATTATTATTCAATCTATAACAAAATGAAGCGCTTAAATGTTTCTTTTGACCAATTATATGATATTACGGCAATAAGGGTTATTGTGGATGATGAAAAAGATTGCTACAACGCACTTGGTATAATCCACTCTCAATTTAAACCAATCCCCGGCCGTTTTAAAGATTACATCGCAATGCCAAAAGGCAATATGTACCGTTCATTGCATACATCTGTTATAGGCTTAAAAAACAAACCCTTTGAAATTCAAATAAGAACAAAAGAAATGCACGAAGTGGCTGAATACGGGCTTGCTGCGCATTGGAGATATAAAGAATCAGGTTCTGTTAAAGCTGAAGATGCAAACGATATTAAATTTAACTGGATGAGAAAACTTATTGAAATTTCAAAAGATGAAACAGACGCTAAGGAATTTGTTGAATCAGTTAAATTAGATTTATTTTCAGACCAAGTTTTCACCTTCACCCCTGCAGGTGATGTTATAGACCTTCCCTATGGTTCAACCCCTGTTGATTTTGCATACAGAATTCACACGGAAGTTGGCCACAGAACAGTTGGCGCTCTTGTAAACGGCAGAATTGTGCAGCTTGATACCAAGCTTCAAAACGGCGATATTGTTGAAATTTTAACATCCAAACAGTGCATGCCAAAAATAGATTGGCTTGATTTTGTTGCAACCAAAAACACTGCAAATAAAATCAGGAACTGGTTTAAAAAATATAAAAGAGAAGATAACCTTGAAATCGGAAGAAGCAATTTAGAAGCCGAACTTACAAAAACCGTTTTTGATGAGCTTTTAAAATCCGGTGAAATAGACAGAACCGCAAGAGAAATGAACTATAAATCGGCAGATGATTTATTTGCCGCTTTGGGGTATGGCGAAACAACTTTAAGAAAAGTTTTAAATAAAATCCATAAACCGACAAAACAAGATTTAACGGAAATTGACCATGAAAAAGAAACCTATAAAAAGAAAAAATCTTCTAAGAAAAATGACATTATAGGTTTAGAAGATATGGTGTGGAGCCTTGCAAAATGCTGTTCGCCACTTCCGGGGGAACCAATTGTGGGTGTTGTTACAAGGTCAAAAGGCGTTTCTGTTCACAGGCTTGATTGTAAATGTTTGTTTGATATAGACCCAAACAGAATGATGGATATAAGGTGGGCAGATAACGTTTCTCAAGGAACGTATGTTGCTCATTTAAGAATTGAGGCACAAGAAAGAGTGGGTTTATTAAAAGACGTTTTAATTAAAATTGCAGATACAAACACAAATGTTTCATACGCATACAGTTATTCAAAAAATAAAAAATTCGGCATTATTGACCTTGGAATTGAATTAAGCGATATTGAAACTTTGAAAAAAATTATAAATAACCTTCAATCCATGCAAGATGTTTTATCTGTTCGAAGATTGCAGCAAAAGAACGATTTAATGGCGCAAAGGCCGGTTAAAAAAAACCACAAAAACAAAAAGCCCCAAAAACAGGACAACAAAAATTAAATGGGCGTTTATTTTGAATTAAATGAAAATAAAAATACGGTTTTAGCGCTCGGTTTTTTTGATGGCGTTCATTTTGCTCATCAAACTTTAATTAAAAAAACCGTTGAACTTGCACAAAAAAACGGCATAAAAAGCGCTCTTATAACTTTTTTGGATTCGCCCTTTTATATTTTAACTGGCAAAAACCCTTCTTATATAACATTATTGGATGATAAAATTAATTTAATTCAAAATTTAGGGGTAGATGACATTTATGTTTTAGATTTCAACAAATATAAATTAATGGAAGCCGATGATTATATTCATAACGTTTTAATTGAACATTTTCACCCTAAATTTATTGTAACAGGCTTTAACCACAGGTTTGGCGCAAACAAAAAAGGCGATAGCAAGCTTTTATCAAGCTTTAATCATGATTTTAATTATGTTGAAATAAACCCCATTTATAAAAACGACATTTTAATTTCAAGCACAAACATCAAAAAGTTTATATCAGATGGCGAAATTGAACTTGCAAATAAAATGTTAAACAGAAATTTTTCAATTAAAGGAACAGTTATTAAAGGGCAAGAAATAGCAAGAACCCTAGGCTATAGAACGGCAAACATAATTTTAGACAATAAATTAATTAAACCAAAATACGGTGTTTATTTTGGCTATAGCTATTATAAAAACACTAAATACCCTTCATTAATCAACTTTGGAATTCGCCCAAGCGTTGATAAAAACTTAGTTGAAACGCTTGAAGTTCACCTTTTAAATTTTAACAAAAACTTATACGGGGAAGAATTAAAAGTTGAATTTGAAACATTCAGGCGCGGGGAAATTAAGTTTTCAAATATTGAAGAATTAAAAAATCAAATTAATTCAGATTATTTGGCACTTTTAGATTTTATTAAAGAATAAATGCGGTGCACAAAAATATAAACCCGAAGCAAATTGTGAGGTAGACCTCAGTAATTTTTTCAATAACCATTTTTATTCCTTTTCTTAACTTGAAATAATATTAAACCGATTTATAAATTTTTGAACCTGTACAGGTAAGCTAATTCTCTTTATTTTAAAATCTTTTGTTGTAAAATTTTATTAAATAAAATTTGTTGCTTTTGAAACAAAAATGAGGCATAGATGACAATAAAAAAAATAATATCTTTATTTTTAATATCTTTAATTATAGTGGCAGATTCAAGCGTTTTATATGCTATTGAACCTGTAAAGAGTGAAGAAAACATTGTTGAAGTTGCATTTCAAAAAGAAGACATTGTTATTCCCCATAAACTTCAAAAAGAAATAAAAGAAGAAATCGGAAAAATTTACGGTGTTGAAAATGTTGATGAAATCTTTAACAAAGTTTATGAAATAGCAAAGAAAACAAAAAATGAAAGGCCGATTGAATTTTTAAAAGAAGATATAAACAGGCCCGATGATTGGTATAAGGATGAAATAATTTATACTTTTTATGCAGACCAATTCGGCGTTCAAGATGATAACAAGCTGAATCAATTTAATGATACGGCAAAAATGCTTGATTATTTATCTGATTTAGGGGTTACAACCTTGCATATTCTTCCTTTTGCGGAATCTCCCATGAATGATGCAGGGTTTGACGTTAAAAACCCGAAAAATGTTCGTGCGGATTTAGGCGGAATGCCCCAATTTAAGAATTTTGTTCAAGAAGCCAAAAAAAGAGGTTTTAAAATTAAAACAGATTTAGTCTTAAACCACTTTTCAGACCAGCACATCTGGTTTCAAGATTTATTAAAAGGCGATTTATCTAAACTTGATTATTTTGTCTATAAAGAAAAAATGCCCGAATATAAAAGATATAAAGATGAAAAATTGGGTGTTGTTGTAGAATATACTGAAGAATCAGGAAAAATTTCAAAAAGAAGGCTTATTTTCCCTGAAATTTCAGAAAACCATTACAGAAAAATAACCATAAAAGGTAAAGATTATTATATTTACCACACCTTCTACCCCTTTCAACCGGATATAAATTGGCTAAACCCAAATGTTTTATATTATAACTTAGAAACCATTAACTACTGGGCAAATATGGGCGTTGACATTTTCAGAATGGATGCAATTCCATACCTTTCAAAAGAAGAAGGCACAAACGCAGAAAACCAGCCCATAACCCACAGCATTATTAAACTTTTAAGCGCATACATTCAAGCGGTTTCCCCAAGGTCTGTAATTCAGGCAGAAGCTTGCCAACAACCAAAAGAAATTCTTCCTTATTTTGGCAATGAAAGAAAAGTAAACATTGCAAACAAAGAAGGCGAAAAAGAAATTAAAAGAACGGATGAATTTCAAATTGCATATCATTTCCCCTATATGCCTGCGCTTTGGGCAACATTAATTACAAAAGATTCAAAATATTTTAAAGAAATAGATAAAACAACGCCTGAAATTCCGCAAAGTGCCATTTGGGCAGTGTTTTTGAGGGTTCATGATGAATTAACTTTAGAGATGATAGACCCTGCTACAAGAGAATTAATTTATAATTCACTTGTAAATAAAGGGGTTGAATTTAGAGAAGGCTTTGGCGTTTCAGGCAGAATGGCAAATTTTTTGGATAATAACCCGCAAAGAATTGCAATGGCATTTTCCATTTTGTTTTCAATAAAAGGCGTTCCAATTATTTATTATGGCGATGAAATTGGCATTAGAAACAACTATTCAAACGCAATTGATTCAGCCAAAACAAGAGAGATAAAACAAAAGAAAAATAAAATCAAATTGCTTTCATACTTTGATTCAAGAGATATAAACAGAGGCAAAGTGAATGCTAAAATGTTCTATGGTTCAAGCAAAAATTATTATGAATTTAACAGTAAAATTTATAAAAAAGTTAAAAGCTTAATTGAAATAAGAAAAACCTTGCCTGAAATTTCAAGAGGAACGTTTACTTTGCTTAAAGCAAATGACCCTTCAATTTTAGCTTATCAAAGAAAATTAAAAGATGAAAGATTAATCATCGTTCAAAATTTATCGGGTGACAGAAAAAATGTTGAAATAGAGCTTCCGATTGATATGGTTTTGGTTCAGGGCAAAAAGCATATAGAATTTTATGATTTAATTGATGAACATAATATGGATGTTAAATCTTTATTTGCTTCAAGAAAAATTGTCGTAAATTTAAGGCCGTATGAATACCTTTGGTTAAAGCCCGTTAAAGAAAAAGCAAAAGAAACCAAGGTTCAAAACCAAAATTCATTTTTGAACAGAATAAAATCAAAATTTAATAAAAAAGAAGAAACTGTTCCTGCAGTTGAAATTAAAAAATAAATTAATTTAGAGTTTCAATATATTCTTTAATATCAGAATTTGTATTAAATTCTGTTACTGTTACAAGAACTTTATTTTCTGCAGTTTTTACACCCGCTAAAATGTTTCTTTCTTTTAATTTTTGAATAAAAGAATCTGCGGTTTCATTTTCTTTCATTTTAATTTCAAAGGAATTAAAGAAATTTTTATTTAATGTTATATAGCCCTTTGAATTTAATTTTTCGGATAATTTGTGTGCTAAATTGTAAGAAAGGTTTGCATATTCAATTAATGCATTTTTGCCTGTTAAAGAAAGATACAATGTGCAGTAAAGAGCAGTTAAGGCTTGGTTAGAGCAAATGTTGCCCGTTGCTTTTTCACGCCTTATGTGCTGTTCTCTTGCTTGAAGGGTTAAAACGTAGGCTTCTTTTCCTTCTTTATCAAGGGTTTTACCAACAATTCTTCCTGCAATTTGCCTTTTGTAAGCGTCTTTTACCGCAATAAACCCGCCATAAGCACCGCCAAAATTTAATGGCAGGCCAAAAGGCTGGTAATCACCAACAATAATATCTGCCACAGGCGGTTCAACAACAGGCAAAATTGAAAGGTCAACAGATGCTATAATTAATGCTTTCCCTTCTTTTTCGGGAAGTTTTTTAAGTTCACCGTTATATTCGGGGTATGCATAAATTTTTCCTGCAAATTCAACATCTTTTGGTGCTTCGTTTGAAATAACAAATTCAATGTCTTGCGCCCAAAGGTATGTTTTAATAACTTCAATATAATTTGGGTTTAATTTGTCAGAGATGAAAATTCTTTTGATTTTATTAACTCTAACAGCCATTAAACAAGCTTCTGCACAGGCAACGCCGCCATCATAAACAGATGCGTTTGCAACATCCATTTTTGTTAAGTTGCAGATGTAGCTTTGAAATTCATACATAATTTGAAGCGTACCTTGTGAAATTTCAGGCTGATATGGAGTGTAGGCAGATAAAAATTCAAATCTGGATGCCACATATTGTATGGCAGAGGGGATAAACTTTTTAACTGCTCCGCCGCCTAAAAATGAAATGTAGTTTGTTTTGTTTTTGTTTGAAAGCTTAAATAATTCTTTTTGCGCTTCAAGCTCGCTTAAAGGGTCATCAAGCTTTAATTCTTCCAAATAACATTTTTCAGGTATCATATCAAACATGGAATCAATTGATTTCACGTTAATTTCATCAAGCATTTGTTGCCTGATTTCATCTGTGTGTGCTTCAAAGTTTCTCATTAATTTTACGCTACTTCTTCTTTATAATCTTCATATTCAAGTAATCCGACAGTGTCATCTGCCAATGTTTCGGATTTTATTTTTATAAGCCACCCTTTTTCATAAGGGTCTTCGTTTATAATTTCGGGTGAATTTATAAGTTCTTCATTCACTTCAACAACCTTGCCGCCAACAGGCATGTAAATTTCAGAAGCTGCTTTAACAGATTCTATTGTTGCAAAAACTTCGTTTTTAGCAAATTCAGAACCTATTTCAGGCAGTTCTACAAAAACAACATCGCCTAATTGTTCAATAGCATAGTCGGTAAGGCCGATTGTGCATAAATCTCCTTCTTCTAATACCCATTCGTGGGTGTTAGAGCAGAGGATTCCTTCAGGAACTTTTTTTTCTTGTTCTGTCATACGTTTTCCTTTTTATATCGTTTTTCTATAAATGGTCTTTTAACAATTTTTGCATCGTACAGTTTATTTCTTATCATAATTTGTATTGTTGTGCCAATAGTTTTTTGCATTGTGTTAAGTGTTGTATCATCGGAAATATCCAAATAGGCTAAGCCTATGTTCTTTTTTAAAACGGGTGAAGGGCCGCCTGATGTTACAACGCCTGCTTTTTTGCCGTTAATAAAAATTTCATACCCATGGCGGGCAGGAACTTTATCAACCATTTCAAAGCCTATTATTTTTTTTCTTTTTTTGATTTTCCCTTCAATTTGGCCCATTATTGTTTCTTTTCCGTTATAATCTTCTTCTTTGTCTTTTGCAACAGACCAAGCAAGGCCTGCTTCAACAGGTGTTATTGTTTCGTCTAAATCGTTGCCGTATAAGTGAAGCGCAGCTTCCAATCTTAAGGTATCTCTTGCACCTAAACCAATCGGCATTATATTAAATTCTTTTCCAACTTCAAGTATTTTATCCCAAAGGTAAGCTGAATATGGGTTTTTAACAAGAATTTCAAAGCCATCTTCCCCTGTATAGCCTGTTCTTGCAACTAAAACATTAATGTTTGCAACCTCACCCC
>DVKW01000159.1 GCA_018715855.1 Candidatus Galligastranaerophilus intestinigallinarum | reverse complement strand
CACTAACAAAAGTTGTTGTTAAAATTGCAAGCGAGAAATAATTAATAAAAAAAGCAATTTTTTGCATGTTTTATTTTTTATTTACATATAGTGTATTTTGTGAGGTAAAAATTATGAATGATGTTTCATTTGGTTCTGCTTTTCATTTCAATGAAATCGGAAGAAACGGTATTGAAGAAAAATTAACTAACCCTGAATATAACATTGAACATTTAAGATATGGCAGAGAACTTTCAGAGCCGTTGCCTATGTATCCAAGCGAAGCATTGGGAAGAAGCCAAGCAGGAAAAATGAATGAATTAAAACCCGTTATGCTATCTGAAGAAGATTTATCTCTTTTAAAATCTTTAAGTTCACATAAATATGGCTTTAGCCCCGATGGCAGAGAATTTTGGGTTCATTCCAAAAATAAAAAAGAAGACGGAACTTATAGTTTTACTATGGCTGATGGCAAATTAAAAGAAGGTGTGAATAAAAAAGAATTTGTTAAGGGCTTAATAGGCGATGATGTTCAAGGGCTTAATGTTGCAGGCAAAACTTTAGATGGCGAACCTGTTTCAATAGCATTTGTTTATGACAAAGAAAATGAAGGAACAACGATTTATTCAAGCAAATACCCTGATGGCGAAGCCTGCCTTGAATATTTGGGCAAAGACGGTTTCAGAGAAGCAATTTTTGACAGCTTGAAAGAACTAAAAACCATCTACGGCGCAACAGTTTGGAAGTAAAACCTTGTTTAATAGCTTGAAAAAAAGATAAAAGCTTGTTAGAATATAAGAAAAGAGGAGGTTTTGGAGACCCCCCCCGCGACCTCGGACTGAATACAATGGGTGTGGAATCCATTGTATGTATACAAGCCCCTAAGTCTAGAATAATAAAGTGATGGCGATTTGATTATCGCCTTTTATTTTAATTCCCAAAGGTTATTATTGGGATTTTGTCTGAATTTATCAGGGTTTTCGGCAAACATCAGCTTTAGAGAATCTGTTGTTACCTTTGTTTCCTTTGAAAGTTTTGTTAATGTCGATGCGCCGTTTTTTGCAAGAAAATCCACAACCAAAGGAACTTTTTCATCACGCTTTTTTCTGTGTCTTTTTCTTTGTGATTCGGCAATTTTTTCAGCTTGAGTTAATGTAGTTGTACTACTAACAACCGTACCACTTAAAGGAGATGTTTTTACTTCAACTTTTGTTGTTTCCTCTGCAATTCCTGCATTAACCAACGCAGAATATGTGGTTTCAAGCTCCTTTAGCTCTTGTTTTAATTTTTCTATTCTGCTTTTTAATTCTGCTGCATATTCTGTTGGTGATAAAAACATTTCCTTATCTCCTTATACTTATATAATATCATACTTCAATTAGTATGTCAAGTAGTAATGTGTAATAGTACACTGACACTATTATATTGAACTAATAAAGCCTATATAGCTGTATTTTGCGATTTATTTATATGATGAATTACCTACTACTACAACAACTAATAAAAGAAATTTTTGAAGACTGGCATGGGCTTCTGCTTTTATTATATAGTAATTGATAAGGTGTCACTTTATTAATTCCTGATACATTTTCATTAATTCTGCAACGGTTTCAGATTCAGTTAACCAACGGGTTTTGCCGTTTTCATCTTTCTTTTTAAAACCGTATATTTTAATTATTGCCTTGTGATTTATACATAATAAAGATTTTAATCTTAATTGAAAAATAGAACTGTTTTTATTATTAAATTATAAAGCTCTAATTTTAATTGAACCAATCATATCTTTTAACTGTTTTGTAAATTTATCTGTTGGGATTTTATCGCACAGTAATGGTAATAAGTATGTTATAAATTCTGCTTCTTTTATGCCTCTATTTTCTATATCGTTTTTCAAGAGTGCGTATAATTTTTTATTATCACTTTCTTTCACATTTTTGCAGTTTTCTTCAAATTTGGATTTTATGTTGTCCAAGGAATTAACTGTAAAAATAGTGTCATTTATGGCCTTTTTTAAATCCTTATTGTATTCATTTGTATATAAGATTTTATAAAAACATTTTTCAATACTAGGAATTGGTAAAAACAATTTTTTTATATATTGATATTCTTGTTTTTTGTTGCATTCTTTTTCTATATCGCCATCTAAAACACTTATAATATTTGTAGGGACACCAAGAATATTATTTTGTAATAATTCCAAATGAAGTTTTAAAACATTTTGCCATCCTCCAACTGGACAAACATTTATCAATTTGCTTTCTGATAAATTATTGTTCCTAATTGTATATTCTATAAACTTTTTAGCAAGCTCGTCTTCGCATAATATTAAGTAATCATATCCATTTGGAGAATATAAATCTCTAATTGCATATGCTGGATAACAAGGGTTAACGTAATTAATAACACCATTATCGTTTTCCAATTTATAAATATTCAAAGGTTCGATTTTTCTTATTACTTCGGCTGCGTGCGTAGTTATAAAAACGGAAACATGTTCGTATTTTTTAACTAAATTTGAAAGAAGATCTATGAATCTTGTGACGGCGCTTGGATGCAATGCGAGCTCAATTTCATCCAAAAGCATTAGTATGGGAAAATTTCTAGGTAAACTCTTTCGTACAATTGAATTATATATAAAATGGAGCAATGATATTAAGAGACACTCTCCTGAGCTCATTTTATATTGGCTAATTATGCCGTTATGATTGCTTGGTACAAAATATGGAATGTTTTTAAGACCGAGCTCTTCTCTTCGTGTTTTGTTTTTAAGACGCATTAAATTTAAATAATGGTTTTTATCACCATGTAAAATATAACTAAGATTTTCTATAACATATTCATCAGCTTTTATTAAATCATCATTTATATTTATTTCCCCATCAGTATATTTTTTGTCTACTATGGTTGAATCACTAAATCTTGTTCCAACAAATAAACTTCCTTCATACATTCCGTATAGCTTTATGTTGTTGTTTTCGTATGAATTGTAACGACCTTGGTTTTTTTTTCTATTTGTGTAAATACAATTTTTCCATCGGTCATTTTCTATTATCCAATTATCTTCATACCCATATCCCTTAAAACAAATATTTGAATCTGTTGAATAATCATTTTTTTTTAAAGTAAATAGGGCGTTTTGGGGTCGTATCAATTGGGCAAGTGCTTGCAAGATTGTGCTCTTTCCACT
>DVKW01000158.1 GCA_018715855.1 Candidatus Galligastranaerophilus intestinigallinarum | reverse complement strand
CCGATGGCATCAATTAATTCTAAAGAGCGGATAATTTTATCTCTGTTATTTTGATGAACCAAACCCGCTCTTTTTTCATCCTTTTCTTTTAAAATTTTATACAATTCTTCATTTGTTAATTTTGAAAGTTCACGTCTTAATTCTTTGTTTTCGCCAAATTCAATTAAGTTTTTTTCATCCAATAAAGATTTTATATAAAACCAAGTTCCCCCTTGAATTATAAGGGGCTTTGTTGCAGAATTTATAATTTCTTTTGCATCTTTTATAAAATCACCCGCAGAATAAATTCCCTCATTTACGTTTCTTATATCTATTAAATGGTGAATAACGCCATCTTGCTCTTTTTTTGTGGGTTTAGCGGAAACTATGTCTAAATCTTTATAGACAATTCTTGAATCAGCTGAAATAACCTCTAAATCAAATTTTTTTGCAAGCTTAATTGCAAGCTCAGTTTTGCCTGATGCTGTCGGCCCCGTTATTATTATTAAGGGTAAAGTTTTTTTCATATACATTGAATATTAACACAATTATATATGCAAAGAAACTGACCCTAACAACAAGCGCTATAAACATTAAAACTTGGTTTGTCGTTGAAATTGCATCAAAGAAAACAAGCAAAATATGAATTAAAACAATTGTTAAAAATAAAAATAACGTTTGAAAAGGCTTTTTAAAAAGTGCTACAAGCCCGTTTTTAAGAGCCAACAAGGGGTTGTTTTTTTCATTAAAAAATAAAGATGGAATTGAATAAAAAGTAATAAGCCCATATAAAAGAAGCGCTAAATATCTAAATATATTTCTTTCAACTATAACCTTCAAGGCATCTTTTGGGATGGTGGATGCAAAATTATAAAGGGCGTCTGTGTCGCCGTTTAACATTGTCATTTGGTTTAAAATATCAACAGGTTTTCCGAAAAATAAATCTGCAAGTTTGTTTATGCCGTAAATATAACCTATTATAAGCAAAATGAAAAATAAAACAGGTAAAATATATTTTGCAACGGATTCAAAAAAAGCATTTTTAAAAGAAAAATGTCTGTTTTCCATTTCTTTTTCAGGGTCTTTTTCATTATCGTTTAAAATAACAAATTTTATCATTCCAAACCACCCTGCAAAGAATGCACATGCAAAAAGAATTAAAACAAATGCCACAATATAAAATGAAATTGTGTTAAATGTATAAATTAAAAGTGGGAACACACTTGCCAAAATTAAAAGATACATTACAAATAAAAGCATCACTTGTGGGTTTTTTAAAAATATTTCAAAAGATTGTCTTATATTAAAATTCATTTTCTTCTCTCACAAAAAAGTTATAATTTGCAAATATTAGCTTATACTATTAATATTAATTATAAAGCTTATTTAATTACAAGGTATAAAATGTTAAGATTTTCAAAAGAACATAATCTAAAAGGCGCCTTAATTTGTGTGGAAGGCATTGACGGTTCAGGCAAAAGCACACAAATAGACCTTTTATACAACTGGCTAAAATCTAAAAACGCAGATGTTATTTTAACAAGGTGGAATTCATCAGATTTAATAGCTGAAACCACAAAAAAAGCAAAAAAGAAAAATTTACTTTCGCCAAGAACATTTTCTTTATTGCACGCAGTTGATTTTGCAGACAGATTGGAAAAAACAATCATCCCTGCAATGAAGGCAGGCTTTATTGTTTTAGCAGACAGATACGTTTACACTGCCTTTGCAAGAGATGTTGCAAGAGAAGTTGACCCTAAATGGGTAAGAAATATGTATTCTTTTGCAATTAAACCCGATTTAACAGTTTATTTTGAAGTATCTGCAAAGGTTTCATTGGATAGGCTTTGTTCTACAAGGCAGCCAAAATATTATGAAGCAGGCATGGACCTAAAACTTTCAAATAACCCCTATAAAAGCTATGTAATTTTTCAAAACAGGGTTATTGAAGAATATAAAAATATGGTTGATGAATATAACCTTATAAAAATTGATGCAAACGATACAATCCACACAAAACAACAATATTTCAGAAAACTTGTTGAAGAAACTTTATTGAAGAAAGGTATAAAAATTTAATGTATCAAAACCATGGATACCCCGGGCTTTTAATTGTTTTAGAAGGCACTGATGGCGTTGGCAAATCAACTCAGGTAAAATTATTAAAAGATTATATTGAAAATAAATGTTATGGCTGCATGTTAAGCGAATGGAAAACAAGCAGGCTAATTTCAAACGTCATAAATGAAGCAAAAGATAGGAACCTTTTAAATACAACAACATTTTCTCTTTTATATGCGGCAGATTACGCAGACAGGCTTGAAAACAATATAATTCCAGCCTTAAAAGCAGGCTTTATCGTTATTTTAGACAGATACATCTACACCGCCTTTGTTAGAGATTCAGTAAGGGGCCATGATATTAAATGGGTGAAAAAACTTTATGATTTTGCGCCTGAACCCGATTTAATTTTTTATTTGGATGTTTCTGTTGATACTTTAATAAAAAGAATGATAGCATCTACAGGGCTTGATTTTTATGAATCGGGAAGAGATATCGGCCTTTCAACAGATGTTTATAACAGCTTTGAAATTTATCAAAAACGCTGTATTGATGAATATAAAAAGCTTGAAAAAGAATATAATTTTATAAAAATAAACGGTGAATTGTCAAAAGAAGAAATTCACAATAAAATTGCAGCAAAAGTTGAAGAAGTTTTAAACCTTGGAATTGTAAAATAAGATTGGGCTAAAACCTTTTATATAAAATTAGCCTTTATTTAGATGTTTTCGCTTCGCACTCCACAAATTCGCCTCTTGAATTTTATTAGCGGTTCAAGCCTAATAACTTCATTTCAAAAGTGCTAAATGCACTTTTTCCATTCCGTTCGGCTTTCACATTGGCACATTTCGCAAACTAACGTTTGCTCCATGCTACGTAAAATTCGCCTCTTGAATTTTGTTTCACTCGGGCAAGCCGCTCATATCGCTTACGCTTTTATTCGCTTATGCCCTCGCTACCGCGTGCTTCGCTTTCGCTTCGCACTCCACAAAATTCGCAATTATTAATTTTTTGTTTATTTTTTAAGGGTATTTAAAATTGAGTGGTAAATTGGTTAATGTTAAAGGAAGTAATTAACAAAAGGAGTATTTATATTATGGCTAAAACAATAGGTATTGACCTTGGAACCACAAACTCCGTTGTTGCGGTTATGGAAGGCGGCAAACCAACTGTTATCGCCAATGCGGAAGGTTCAAGAACAACCCCTTCAATCGTTGGCTTTTCAAAATCAGGCGAAAGATTGGTTGGGCAATTGGCTAAACGTCAGGCAATT
>DVKW01000157.1 GCA_018715855.1 Candidatus Galligastranaerophilus intestinigallinarum | reverse complement strand
ATATTATATATTTTAAATCCGGCCTTTTTGTAATTCTGTTTGGTTCATACATCCAAAGGGAAAGAAAAATTGACGAATTATAATTTTTTGGAATATAGTCAAAAGCAACTTCCGATTGATATGGCGAACCGTTGTTGCATCCGCCTTCAAGGCCGCAGCTTGGGCCTTTATGGATATAGTCTTTAAAAGAATATACAGATGTTTTAGCGCTTGGGCCGTTTTTAAACTTAATGTTGCTTGTGGAGCCTGCATGGATATAATTGTATCCCAAATCTCTTGCGTTTATGCCGACAAGAGAACATTTCTGAGCATAGGGCAATTTATATTCAGCCTTAATTGTTTTAAATCGGCCGTCATAGGTTAATTTTTCAGGCATTAACCAAAATGCTTTGTCTTTGCATATGCTGTCATTTTTATCTGTGTCATAGCCGCCGCACTCAACGCCGATAAGCATATTTGGGTTGTTTATAAACCTGCTTTCTTCAGAAGGGCCGTCTTTAACAAGCTCGCTTCCTTTAACTGCCGCCATACAACCTGAATATTCAAGGCCATACCAAGGCTTGTTATCTTCAATTTGCCCAAAAACATCGTTGCTTGGCTCATAGCTTTTATCCCCAAAAATGGAATCTTTTACATAATTTTTTCTGATTTTATAAATATCTGCTTTTGTAAGGCCGTCCAGTTCCGTTGGTTCGTTAATTTTAAGCGGCACTACATTTTTAATTTGATTTAATTTTTTATTGATATTTCTTGCATAAATTGCTTTTTTATCAAACGGATTATAATTTTTAATATCATCGGGAAGATACATTATGACAAAAACAATTGCAAACATTGCCAAAATTGTATTTCCAACTCTTCCCATTCTGCGTGCCATTTTATATCTCCGTTATAGAAATTGCCTGAACTCCCGAATTTCTTGCTACATCCATTAGTTTTACAACGCTTCCGTGGGCTGAATTTCCTTGAACTTCAATCATAAGCCCGTCTGTTAAGGTTTTTGACCTTGTTTTAATTTCATTTGCCAAATTATTAACGGGAATTTCAACATCATCTATATAATATTTGTTGTTTTCATCCACAACTATTGTTAAAATTTTGCTTTCTTCGTTTTGGTTATCTTGAGTTTGTTCAACATATTCAGGAATTGCAAGCTTTAAACCCTGTTGGTCAAGCATTGGTGCAATCACCATCATAATTATAAGCAAAACCAAGAAAATATCCGTTAACGGCGTTATATTTATTTCATTAAATGTGGGTCGTTTCATTTTGCCTCTTTTTCAAGTTCGTCTTGTTCTTTTTGGCTTAAAGGTTCACCTGCTACAATAAGCTTTTTAAAGCCTGCATTTTGTGCAGCATGCATTATATTTAAAATATCTGAGCTTTTGGCGTCTTTATCTGCTTTAACAATAACTTCTTTGGCGTCATTCCCGTCAATTAAAGCTAAGAGTTTTTCTTCAACCGTATCTTCAGAAATTTTTTCACCGTTCAGGTAAAGTTCCCCCGCTTTTGTAACGGAAACGGTTGCGTTTAATTCTTCAACCCCCGTGCCTGAAGTTATTTCAGGAATTTTAATGTTGTTATCTACCGATTGAAAGCTTGGTGCAATTACCATCATAATAATCAGAAGTACAAGAAAAATATCCGTTAAAGGCGTGATATTTATCTCGTTAAAGGTTTGCTTTTTGCCGCTTTCATCTTTTGTAACTTTGATTGCCATAAAACCCTCTTACAGTGCAATTGTTCCTGTTTCATCAACATGAACTTCTTCATCGGAATCGATAAAGCTTAAAAATACTAATTTAATAAGTTTGAAATCAGATTCAAACCTTGTAACCACGCTTTGGAAGTAGTTATATAAAATAACCGCAACAATAGCAACGCCAAGACCAAACGCTGTTGCAACAAGGGCTGAAGCTATACCTGTTGCAACTTCTGCGGATTGATTGCCTTTTGTTGCCAAATCTTGGAAGGTATATAAAATTCTTACAACCGTGCCAAACAAACCTAAAAACGGGGCAACACCGCCGATTGTTCCCAAAATATTCAAGTGTTTTTCAAGTTTTCTTGTTGCAAGAGAGCTTGAAATGTCATAAGCTCTTGAAAAGCCTGCTCTTTGTTCGGTGTAAATTCTTAAACCTTCTTCTGTCATTTCAGAAATAATTCCGCCCAAATCGGCTGAAATTCTTTTGGCTGCGCCAATGTTGTTTTTGGCTAATGCCATTTGAAGGTTTTGGATAAAAGTGCCTATATCACGTTTATTTTTTGTGTAATACGTAATTTTTTCAATTGCAACGGCAATTACAAGAAATGAACAGATTAAAATCGGTGTTAAAACCGGCCAATCAAGTAAGAATGATTTAATTAAAAGTTCCATTTTTATTCCCCTATTATATTATTATCTGTAACTTGCGCCTAAAACGTTGTAATCAAAAGTAAATTCAATTTCAACGCTTGAGCCTGTAAATTCAGGCGGCAGTGCCCTAAATGGTGCAGACATTTGAACCGCAGACATTGCTGCCTGATCGTTTGCGCTTGAACCTGAAGGCCTTGAAACTCTGACGGATAAAAGCTCTCCTCGTCTGCCTATTTTAAATAAAAGCACAACTCTTTTTGATGTATCACCTTTTGGCGGGTGCCAATTTCTTTTAATTTTAGATTCCAATTCCCTCATATAAGGGCCCCATTGAGGCGATTTTATGGCATCTATACCGGGGGCGCCTTTCGGGTTTCCGGGGCCGGGGTTTCCCATATTGCCTGTGCCATAGCCGCCACGGCCGGTGCCGCTTCTTGTGCCTGTTCCTCTGGAAGCTGAACTTGCAGTTCTTGAGGTTGAAAACTGTGGTGCAGGCATATTCATGGCACCTTTGGATGAGCCACCTGAGCTTGAACCTAAGCCGCCGCCGCCTGATGTTTTTGTGCCTGTGCTTGTTGAAAAACCTTTTCCTACAGGTGCGCCTGTATTTGGAACGGCAACCTTAAACGGGCTTGAAGGCGCTTTTGCCAATTTTGGCATTTGCGGTTTTGGAGTTGATGTTGAAGGTTTTAAAACAGGCCTTTGAGAAGGTGCCATTGGTTTAGACGGTCTGTTAACAGCCTTTGGCGCTTGCGGTGCGGGTTTTGCAACAGGTTTTGAAACAGGTTTTTGAATTGGTTTCATAGCAGGCTTTTGCGCTACTTTCTTTTGAACAGGTTGCGGCGCAGGGCTTTGTTTTTGAACGGGTTTTGCTGCAGGTGCAGGCGAAGGGGATGGCATTGAAACTTTTCTGTTTGGGTCATGGATTCCCCCTGCTCTTGAATTTTTATCAGAACGATATTTTGTGTTTTTGTTAATCGGTTCTGCTTCGTTTTGGGTTAAAACAAATTCAATATCTTTTGTTTTCCACTCAGGCTTATTTACAAGCGGATTGTGAATTCCAAGAAGCATTGCAACAACAAAACCAAGCCAAAGAACAAGCACAAACAAAGGGTGCAAAATGAATGCCGACAATGCAAAATATTTAAAAAAATTGTCATTGTCATTATCAAAGGTGTGCGGAAGTTCTTTTTCCACCCCGTTTGTTTTTGGCGTTTTATCCTCTTCTAAGTTGTAATTGCTTGTTTTAAATGTCATTTTTTCTTCTTTTTTTGTTATTTTATGTTTTTATTTTAAATAATAGTTAAGGTTTTAAAATAGCCTGACAGATTAAATTAATAATCGTATTTGTATTCTGTGGGCTGAGATAAAGTGATAGGTTGTGTAAACATTATATCAAGATAAGCGCTTGCAGGAATATTAACGTTTTCACCTTTATTCATAGCGCCTTTTGCAAGCCCCAAGCCGCCGCCGATTGCTGTGCCATAGATTGCACCTTTGCCGACAGAACCTGATGATAAAGCGCCCATGGCTGTGCCTAATGCTGCGCCTGCGCCTGCGCCGATAACGGTATTTTTAGCATAATCTTTGGCGCCGTCCATTTTTGTGCCGCCTTTTAAAATGCCTGTGTTATCATCTGTTTTAAAAACGGCGTTAATTGGAATATTATAGCCCTGAGGGGTTCTTAAATTGTTAAAAACAACCTGAATTTGGCCGTTTCTGTTTCCAAAACCCGCTTTTTTTGCTTTCACTATTGTGCCGTTTAAAACACTTCCTCTTGAAGCTATAAGTTTTCCGTTATAAATGAAATCATCTGTTAAAGTTGCGCTAACTGCACTTCCAACGGTTGCCGTTTCTGAATTTAGAGCGCTTGAAAGCATAACATTGGTAACATTTCCCGCAGGAACATATGTAACTGAACCTTGCAGGGAATTAACATTTTGAACGTTTGTTTGGGGGGTTGTATAAGAAAAATTGCCTGCAGCAAAAACTGAACTTGTGCTTAAAATTAAGGCAAATACGGTTAGTGCAGATACAGCATTTTTTATTTTCATATATTAATCTCCTCCGTTTTTAAAATATTATACATTAAATTTTAATTAAAATCTTAATTTTTATTTTTATTAATATGGAATATAATCTTCATCCAAAATTATATATAAGGTATCGTTCGGCATTAAGGTTATATGCTGGCCGAATTCATATTCCCCGCTTGGAACATATTGGGCAACCACGCCATTATAATATTCCCCTTTTCTTGGGTGAAGCGCTTTGTTATAAGAAGCTGGCGGGGTTAAATCGCCCCCTATTTGCCTTTCCCCTTTATATGCAACCGTTCCTTTTATCGAATTTTTTCTGCCGTCGGGAGAAACCATCTCAAGCGTTTCAATTCTCATGGCAGCATTAATTCCCGTTATCGGCATTTTTAACATTTTAATTTGCGCTTTTATAATTGAATTTTTCGGTATTATTTTGTATTCGCCAAGCCACATATCAGACGGCACAATGAAATAAACAAAATCGCCTTCTTCTAAAACGGAAGATGAGATTGCTTTTGTGGGGTTTACGGGAATAAAAGTATCTTTTGATAAAAAGCTTGAATTAATATCTGCATATGCCAAATGGGGCATAAACATCGAAAATATTATGAATAAAATGAATAGAAAGAATTTTTTCATACTTAAAATTTTAAATTATTTTTTCAAATTTTGCAAAAAGAGGGGTATTTTTTGTATAATTTCAACTATGTCAACTAAGGTTTTTTTAAATAAAAAATTTTTAATACCGTTTTTTATTTTTATTGTTTTTTTGGCAGTAATTATTTCAGGCTGTTTTTATACGGTTAAAAAGGTTGAAGATATTAATTTTATTAAAAGTTTTTTATATAACAAATACAACCTTGTTTTAGAATGTGATGAAATTAAAGGAAGCTTTAAGGGGCTGAATTTTAACCTTCAATCGCCTGAAATTTTAATTAAGGAAAAAAACGGCCTGAAGCCTTATTTGGATATTAATGATTTAAATTTTGAAATCAAAATTTTGCCGTTATTTATAAAAAAGCTTTCTGTAAGCGATTTTGAAACTTCTTATATAGAAGTTAATTTAAAAAGAGATGAAAAAGGTGTTTTTGATTTTGCAAAATATATAAAAACAGGCAATAAACCATTTTTTAAGCTTGATTTGGCAAATATAAACGCAAATGTTGAAGCCTACAGTATAAATTTCAACGACAATTTTACAAAAACAAATTTTGAACTTTCGGGTTTTGATTTAAAGAGCTTGGGGCTTGATAACAGGGCAAAATTTAACCTTAAAACAACCGGCGATATAAAAATAAACAATAAAGTTTCAAATTATTTAATAGATATAGATTACATAAAAAATAAAAATTCAATGAAATTAAACCGCCATGAGGTTTTAATTTCGGGGTTAGATACGTCTTTTTTAAAAAAATATCTTTATAAATTTAATGTTTACAGCACAAATTCTTTTATTGATATTTATTCAACCGCAATAAACAAAAAAGATTTTAAACTGACCGTCTTTTTGGATAATGTTGATATTAAGTTTGATTATAAAGGCGAAACAAACAAAATTAAAACCAAAAAACCCCTTATTTTTGAAAATATATATAACTTTAAAGATAAAAACCTGCTTATTAAAAAAGGTTTAATATTAACAAAAGGGGTAAATGTTGAATACAAAGGGGAAATTAAAAACCTTTTTAATATAAAAGAAATTGAACCTGACCTTGAAATTAAAATATCGGATACAAACCTTCAAGATTTAATTTCTTTGGTTCCTGATACAGTTATTCCTTTTCAAGAGCCATACGTTCAAAACATTAAAAAATATAATGCAAACGCCATTGTAAACGGCGGTGCAAAGTTTAAATTTAAAGATATAGATAATTTTTCAGTTAAAGGAAAATTAAATTTTGATGATGTTTATGTGGTTGAAAGGCCGAAAAATGCAAAAACATCTTTTGGCGAGTGCGAATTTTTAGGAAGAAACGTTATTATAACGGTTTATGCAAATGCGCCGAAAGGTTCAATTTTAACGGTTGTCGGCAAAACAAGAATGCAAAAAATGCCATATGCCGAATTTAGCATTAAATCAACGGGCAAATTAGATTTGGCCTTTGCACATAAGGTTTTGATGCCGGTTCAAAAAATTCTTAATTTAAAATTAGGCCCGCTTCCATATATGACATTAAAAGGAAACGGCACAATAGAGCTTAAAACAAAAGGTACAAAAGAAAAAGCAAACTTAAAAGGCTTTTTTGAAACAAATGATGCAACCGTTACATTAAACGGCCTGAACACCGTTTTAACAAACGGAAAAGTAAAAGTTGTTTTTGATGAAGATAAAATTATTTTTAATAACGCACAAGGTTTAATAGAAGGCGCAAAAGCAAAAATAGACGGCAATTGCGACACATCGGGAAATTTATTGGTTGATGTTTTTGTTGAAAACGTTGAAGCAAAAAAAGCAATTAAAATAGCTGAAACTTCTGAAATTGTAACAACGGCGCTAGATGGCGGCGAATTTTTAAAAAGTTTTCAGCCAAATTCAGGCTTGCTTGATTTTTACCTTAATTTATCGGGAAATATTCCGCCCGATGCCGTTTTTGGCGAACAATCAGATTCAATTTTGGCCAAAGGAAAGCTTGTTTTTAAAGGAATAAATTTAAACGTTGTTCCAAAAATTAAAGGGGGCAACCTGAAAGGAATTTTAACCTTTGAAAATGATGCAAAATTTGATTTAACGGCAGATATTTTTGATTCTCCTTTTAAAATAAAGGGCAGCGTTTTTCAAAAGGGCGCAAAAAATAAAATTCAAAAAGGAGTTCCGTCCACTTTAGACATTCAATTTATTTCAGATAATATTTCATCTCACACAATAGGAAAATTTATTTTAGATAATATTGAACTTTTTGCGCCTCAAAACAGGCTTTTTGCAAAAAATTTGGGGCAGTTGTTTGTAACAAACAAATTTATTGCAAAAGGAAACGTTAAAGCAAACGGTTTAATTTATTCAAATGCAACGGAGCTTGATTTATCGGGCTTTGATTTTGACGGAAAAATTGAAGGCGTGAACAAAAAGGGCTCAGATTTTTATTTCAGGGATGGAAATATAGAATTAAAGGGCAAAAACGCCAAATTTAACGATTTAAAAATAAACGCTGCGGGAATTAATTTTGCAATGGATGGTGCTATAAACCACTTTGCATCAATTAAACCGAACAACAACTTAAAACTTATATTCTATAATTCCCCATTTTCAAACTATCTTAAACTTTTGGTAAAAATACTTCCCGATAAAACCGCCAAATTCTTAAAAACCGTTCAAAACCCGAAAGGTAATGTTTCAGGCAGAATAAAATTAAACGGCGATAAAATAGACGGCGAATTTTTACCTGTTAAAGTTTCTCTGTTTGATGCCATAAATAAAAGGGAAGTTTCAATTCAAAGCGGCAAAGTAAAATTTAAAAATGAAAAAACCATGCTAAGCGCTTTTAATATTTTATATGGAACTTTGCCTTTATATATAGACGGGTTTATGCAAACAGACGGCAGAATTAATCCCGAATTTAACGTTTTTGTTTCAACAAATTTGAATGAAATTGAATGCGACAGCTTAATTAACCCCTATTTAAAATATCCCGTTCAATTGGATGGCGAAGCTTCTATTAAAGGAAGATTAACAGGCAATCTTAATTCTTATGTAAGTTATCTTACAATTCTTTTAAATGAAGGCTCGGATATGTCTTTTATGGGGTTAAAATTGGGTGATAGAAACGTTAAAAGGGAAATTTCATCTAAAATTAAATTCAATGGCAGCTATGCAAATATAAACTATATTAAATATTTCAAATACATTTTATCTCAAAGCAACAAACAAACAATTTATGAATTAATAAATGTTTCAGGCGGAGTTAAGCTGAATAAAGGCAACATTGTTTTAAACAATTTAAAATTCTTCACTCCAAACCCTGCGCCTGTAAGGTTTTTAAACCCAATATTCAAAAAATCTTTAATTAAAGAAGGGCTTTTTACATCAAACCTTGTTATGAACGGCGATATAACAAACCTTTCAATTAAAGGCAAGTTGAATTTTTCAAAAGTTTTTGTTCCTGTTTATGAATCTTTTATAGATAACATTGAAATTGTTTTAAAAGAAAAAACAGGCCATGCAAAATTCAGGCTTTCCGCTTTTAATACAACAGGCAATATCGATATAGATTTTATAAACAAACTTACATATCCGATTGTTGTAAACAATGTTTTGCTTCATTTTGAATCTGTTTCAATTAATAACCTTTTAAAATCTTTTGCGGCATTTGCAAATTCAACGGCACCAAAAGAAGGGGATATTATTTCCCAAACCCAAAATGCAACAACAATAAGGCCTGAAGATATTTTAATTAAAAAAGGTTCATTGGTTGCAGATGAAATTAATTTCAATGGAATTATTGCAAACAACTTAAAAATGAATTTTTCCCATAACAAAGAAACATCCCTAAAAATAGATGATGCTTACCTTTCAATTGCAGGCGGTTTAATTAGGGGGGTTGGCAGCTATAATTTCAAAACCAAAGATATATTTGTAAAATCTGATTTTATGAATTGCGAAGCAGACGAATTAACAAAAGCTTTCTTTAATCTATCGGGGCAAATATATGGCAGCGCAAACGGCACATTTGTAATTTCCATGAAAGATTTTACCTTGGATGATTATGTAAGAAAAATAAATGCAAATGCAGAATTTGCCATTTTAAACGGCAGAATGCCAAAGTTAGGTTCAATAGAATATCTTTTAAGGGCATCCAATTTCTTAAAAAGCGGAATATTCGGGCTTACGATAAATAATGTTATCGAACTTTTAACCCCCTATAAGCATGGCGACTTTAACAGAATTAAAGGCGACCTAAAAGTTAGCGATGCTAAAATTCAAGATTTAAAAATTTATTCTCAAGGCGACAATTTAAGCACATATACTTTTGGAACTTATGACATTTTAGGCGGTGTCGGCGACATTGAAATTTTAGGCAAGCTTTCAAAGAAAATTTCAAATATTTTAGGGCCAATCGGCAACACTTCCGTTGTTTCTATTTTAAATATGGTTACAAGAAACAAAATGGATGAACTTGTTAAAACAGAAATGCTTAAAAACGTGAATAAAATTCCTTTAATGGACTTAAACAACGATGATTACAGGCTTTTTAACGTAAAAATTGAAGGCCCTGCCACGGCAGATAATATTGTAAAATCATTCACTTGGCTCAATTAATTGTAAAATTTCTTGCTATAAATTATCGTTTTTTCTAAAATAAAAAAATCGGAGTTTACAAAATGAAAAAATTTTTAGTTTTAGTTTCAATATTAATGGCAAGCCTTTTTTGCACAGCCTGCATAAACAATTTAGCCATTCAGGAATTAAACCAAATGGGCAAAAATTATTTGGATAAAGGCGATTACAACAATGCAATTTCAAGGTTTCAATCCAGTGTAGATTTGGATGAAAACGTTTTTGAATCAAGATATAATTTAGGCGTTGCCTACATTAAAAAAGAAGATTATAAAAATGCAATTGAACAGTTAAAAAGCGCAATTAAACTAAACCCCGCTTCCCCTGATGCCCATTATTCTTTAGCTGTTGCTCTTGAAGAATACGGGCTTCAATTCCAAGAAAACCCTATTGAAGAAGAAAACAAAAAAGAATATACAGAAGACGAAATAAAAGAGCTATTGGAAAATGTTGAAGAAGCTATTAAAATGTATGAAAAATATATTGAATTAGCACCGAATGCAAAAGATATTGAAGCGGTTAAAGTTCATATTGAAGACTTAAGCAAAACCATTGAGGAAAATAAAAACGGGAAAAAAGAATGATTTTATATCCGCCTGAATTAAATTATTTTAATTTGTTTGGTTTTAATCTTCATTATTATTCACTCTGCATATTTTTTGCAATTATAATTTGCTATTTGGTTTCTCTTTTTTTATCTTCAAAAGTAATGACGGCGGTTGATAAAAATATTTTATCCGATATGCTGCCTTTGCTTGTTGTTTTTTCAATTATAGGCGCAAGAATTTATTATGTGTTGCTTTCAATTGATTATTTCATTTTAAACCCTGCTGCTATTTTTATGGTTTGGCAAGGGGGTTTATCCATCCATGGGGCAATAATCGGGGGAATTATTTTTGGGGCAATATACGCTAAAAAAAATAAAATTAATTTTTTCCCATACGGAGATATAATTTGTGCAACATTACCTTTAGGGCAAGCAATAGGAAGGTTTGGCAACTTTTTTAACCAAGAAGCCTTTGGCATGCCGACAGTTTATGCGCCAATTAAGCTTTTTGTAAGTTCAAACTATAGGCCCGAACAATACGCTTATAAAAAATATTTTCACCCCTGTTTTTTATATGAAGCAATTTTAGACCTTTTGGTTTTTGTTATTCTTTTAATTTTGCTGAAAAAAACATCGAAAGATTATGACGGGGTTGTTTTCTTTGCATACATTCTTTTATATTCACTGGTAAGAATTTTAATTGAACCTGCAAGGCTTGATACCATTTTTTATGTCTCAAAAATGCCCTTTCCTGTTTTAATGTCTATTTTTGGCGTTATAATAGGCCTTTTGGGAATTTTTATAAGAATGAAAAAAGGCAAACAAAGCCTGTTTTAAACCGGTTTAATTTTGAATTAAATATTGATAATTAAATTGAATTTTGATTTAATAAAGGTATTAGGAGTTTACAAATAATGTATTTTGAAAAAGTTTTAACAATGATTCTTGCAGGCGGCCAAGGAAAAAGGCTTTTCCCCCTAACAAGGGATAGGGCAAAACCTGCTGTTCCTTTTGGCGGCAGATACAGAATTATAGACTTTGTTTTAAACAATTTTGTAAATTCAGGCCTTTATAGAATTAAAGTTTTAACGCAGTATAAATCAGATTCTCTAAATAAACATATTTCAAGAGGATGGGATTTATCATCTTCCATTGATCAATATGTAGATTTGGTTCCTGCGCAAATGAGAACGGATGGCAACTGGTATAAAGGAACGGCAGATGCCATTTACCAAAACATAAACCAAATAACGGATGAAAAATATCAAACGGTTTGTGTTTTTGGGGGCGACCATGTTTATAAAATGGATGTTCGCCAAATGCTTGATTACCACCACAAAAAAGATTCAGATATTACAATATCCGCTATTCCCGTTGATATTGAACTTGCAAGTGAATATGGCGTTATTGAAGTGGATGATGATTGGCGCTTAACAGGTTTTATTGAAAAACCGAAAACAAGACCAAAATCTATGCCAAATAACCCTGATAAGTGCTTGGTTTCTATGGGTAACTATATTTTTAAGGCAAATTCTTTGGTGGAAGAATTAAAGCTTGATGCTATGGATATTAATTCAGACCATGATTTTGGCAAAAATATTATTCCAAATATGCTTCATAAGGGCAAAAAAGTTTATATTTATGATTTTTCATCAAATACTTTCCCCGGCATGACAGATTCAGAAAGGGGCTATTGGAGAGATGTCGGAAATATAGACAGCTATTTTCAGGCAAATATGGATTTATTGAAATATAACCCTGAATTAAACCTGTATTCAAACGAATGGCCGTTAAGAACCTTTAACTATAACTTCCCCCCTGCAAAATTTATTTGGGATGAAGACAAAAGGGTTGGTGTGGCTAAAAATTCGCTTGTGTCAGAAGGCTGCATAATTTCAGGCGGCTCGCTTTCAAATTGCGTTTTATCGCCAAAGGTTAGAATAAACAGCTACAGCCACATTTCAAATTCTATTTTATTGGAAAACGTTACAATTGGCAGATATTCAAAAATAAACAGAGCAATCATTGATAAAAACGTTGAAATTCCGCCGCACACAGAAATCGGCATAAACAAAGAAGACGACTTAAAACGTGGTTTCTACGTTTCAAAAGGCGGCATCACCGTTGTTCCGAAAGATGCAATTGTTAATTCTTAGCCTATAAATTTTGAAGAAATTTTTGAAAAAGCAGGGTTGGATGAAAAACTTTTCATTTGTTGAAAATGCTTTTTGCTTTCTTCAATTGGGTCAATCGGCTCTTTCTTTTGAACGTTTGACGGAAAAACGGTTTTTGGATTGTAGATATTGCTTTGTTTTTTCTGTTGTTCCAAAATCGCTTTTCTTTTAGCTTCTTTTTTGTTTGTTACATATTTGTTGTACATCGGCAAAAGCACACCCAAAAATACCAAGGAGAAACCAAGCCCGCCCAATTTTGCAAGTGAACGGTAGTTTTTATGTTCAGGCGCTATTTCATCAAAAGTTTTAATGTTTGTATCTTTTATCCAGCCTGTGAATTTTTGCCAAGCGTTTTTGTATTCTTCAGGCTTTTTGGTTTTATTAAACATTTGCAATTCGCCCGTTCTTCCTTTTTTGGAGAATTTTTGAACGGCAGTTGCAGCAAGCTTTTCTGCGTAATCTCCAAGGAAATATAAACCTGCAAATGAGGCTAAATCCCTAACGGTGCTTTCTCTTAATTCATTCGGGTCTTCCGCTGCAAGCATTCTTGATGCAAAGGTTGACGTTGCAATTACTCTGCATTGGTTAAGGGTTGGGAATTTAGTGTTAAATTGAAGCATTTCAACGGCAGAAGATAAACTTCTCGGGAAAGTTTTTCCCATTGAAAGTGCTGCTAAACCCACAATTGAACCCACTGCAAGCGGTTTTGTAACTTTTAATTGTTTCTTTTCATCATCCGTTAATTCGCGGTTTTCGTTTTCAAAATCTTTATAAATTGGAGCGCCCGATTTTTTATATTTATGCCTTGTAATTGCCCTGTTTATGGTTTGAACGCTCATAGCCAAAGGAATTACAACCGCAAGGCCCATAAGGCTTTTTGCATTAACGAGTTTTGTTGCCTGTTTAATGAATTTATCGGGGTTCATTCTTGCTTCTTTTGAAATTGAAAGTGCAGCGCCTATATCTGCCGTATCTCTTAAGAAGTTTCTAAGGTCTGAACCTATATTTTTACCGTTAAATTTAAGTGTTTGAGTTGCCCTGAAGCCGCCATTTTCATCAATAACTTCAACAACTTTTCTTCCAAGTTCGTCTTTTCTTACATATTGGCCTTTAACCAAAACATCATAAGCATTTTTAAGCGCTTGGCTTCTTTCTCTTGAATCTTTAAACCTTTGAATTAAATTTTTAGGGCGTGCAGTGCCTTTCATTGCAGGTTCTAAAAGTTCTGCAGCCTTATCAATTAAGTTTTTATGGTCTGATAATTTATCCCAAGAATCAACGCCATTAAGGCCTTCAATTTGGGTAAGAGCGCTTTTTACAAAGCCTGTATCACCAAAGGGCTTATTTCTGAAAATTTTTCTTGCTTGTGCAATTTCATCGGGGTCTTTAATTAAAGAAAAATCTTTTCCTATTCCTATATAATTTTTCCAAACCCCAACCAAATTTGAAATAGCTTCCCCGTTTGCCCAAGATTTCGTTAAGTTTGTGGGCTTGCCTATCGGGGTTGGAAAATCTTTCATGTAGTTATCGTTAATTAATTTTGCTGCACCATAAACAAAAACCCCCGGGATTAAACAGTTTACAATTAAACCCGAAAATTCACGCCTTGCAGTTTCCGCTGCAGCAGGCACACCGGTTTGTTTTAAATCAACCAAGGTTCTTGGCACATCAGTTGCTGCAGTATCGGTGAAGGCAACACCAATCATCGGAATGTCATCGCAAACTTGGAAAAATTTGCCGACTCCGTTCATTACTGCTTCGCCAATTCCTTTAAATGAAAGCTCCTTATTTGTTTTGTTGTTATGCCCTTGGTTAAAATTCAGGTTTTGGACACTGTTTATTTGCATATAAAAAATAATTCCTTAAATGATGCGGCAAAATTTTTATTTTCTGTGTGGTATAAAACATCAAAAAAAATAAATTTGTCTTACTTTTTGTTTTATTACACCTGTAACAATATAAAACAAAGAGTTTTTATTTGCAATTACCCGATATTTTTTGCTTAAAAAAAATTAACCAAAAAAATAAGGGGCAAATTTGCCCCATTTTAAGCAGAATTGAAAGGTAGTAAGTAAGTGTAATATTTTTGGTTTTTTGTAAATTACATAGTATAATTTTTTCAATTGTTTTAATCTACTTTGTATGTTAGCATAATTATGTTGCAAATGCAACATGTTTTTAAAACAACATAGAATCGGGATGAAAATGGAAAAAGAAAACGAAAAAAAATATACTGAATCATTGTTTTATGAAGTTTACCTTACAGGCAAATATATTAAAAAAATGTCTGTTCAGCATTTTAAAAATTTGAATTTGGAATTAACGGGAGAAGAATTTTCCACTCTTGATTTTATTTACCATAACGGGAATATGTGCCAAAGAGATTTGGCCTTAAAAATGTTTATAAACAGAGCCAATATGGGAAAAATTTTAAACGGTTTGGAAGAGAGAGGTTATTTAAAAAGAATTGTTGATGTTAAATGCAACAGGCCCGTTAAATTAATTTCAATGACAAAAGAAGGCGAAGAAGTTTATACAAAAACTTTAACCACATTAAGAATAACTGCAGAAAAAGCTTACAGTAAATTTAGCGAAGATGAAGTTAAGGTTTTAATTGCCGGCATGCAAAAAATGAGAAAATATTTAAAAGAAATTGTTGAAATAGATATCTAGTTTTAACTTTACCAAACTTTATATATTTCTTGCAGTATAATAAATAACCATGGTATAATTTTTTTACTTCCGTTTTTGGGAGTAAAAAATCGAATCGCAATAAAGACAAAAGAGCGGTAATTCAATAAAACCGTTCTTTTTTTTAGAAGAAAATGATGAAAGAACACTTTAATAAAAAAGAAATATTATCTGCAATCATACCCGTTATTGAAAACACGGCTATGAGATATAACCTTATTCCAATTGAAATTTCTTTTGAAAAAGAAAACGGACATTGGTTTTTAAGAATTTTTATTTATTCAAACGACCACCCCGTTAACCACAAAGATTGCGAAAATGTTACAAGAAGCATTGGCGATATGCTGGATGAAATTATTCCTTTTAAATATTATTTGGAAGTTTCATCTCCGGGGTTAGATAAAAAATTAAAATCTAAAAGGGAATATGAAATTTTTAAGGGGCACAATGTTTTAATTAAGGTTAAAACCCCGATAACAGAAGATTTAAGTAAAACTTTCACAGCCAAACTTGTAGATTACAACGATTCATTCGGCCTAAAAGTTTTTGTTTATGACCTTGAAAAAGAATTTGAAATTAATTTAGATAATATTTTCACAATAAGATTAAACGATATTGAAGAAATATAGGAGAGATAAAAATGATTAAAATTGGAACGGCGCTTTTTGAAGCAGCAGAACAATTGGAAAGAGAAAAAGGAATTTCAAAAGACGTCCTTGTTTCTTCTCTTTGCGACGCTTTGGTTGCAGGCTATAAAAAACATATAAAAGATAAAGACGCAGATAACGTTGAAGCAATTATGGATGAAGAATCAGGCGAAATCGGCGTTTTCAGAACAAAACTCGTTGTAGAAAATGTTGAAAACCCCGATACTCAAATTTCACTTGAAGATGCAAAAGAAATTGATGATGAAGTTGAACTTGAAGATGAAGTTAAAATTGAAGTTACCCCTGAAGACTTCGGCAGAATTGCCGCACAATCAGCTAAACAAGTTATCACCCAAAGAATAAGAGAAGCTGAAAGAAAACTTGTTTTAGATGAATTTATGAGCAAAAAAGGCACTCTTATTACAGGTATAATTCAAAGAAGAGATGACAGAAACGTTATTGTAAATATCGGTAAAACAGACGCTGTTATGCCCCTAAAAGAACAATTGCCGGGTGAATATTATAAACCGGGGAACAGAATCAGAGTTTTTGTTTTAAACGTTAAAGAAACAACAAGGCTTCCTCAAGTTATTGTTTCTCAAGCACACCCTGAAATTGTGAGAGAATTATTTGAACTTGAAGTTCCTGAAATTGAAGATGGTATTGTTGAAATTAAATCTATTGCAAGAGAAGCAGGATACAGAACAAAACTTGCAGTTTGGTCAAATGACCCATCCGTTGATTCCGTTGGTGCTTGCATCGGGCCAAGAGGTTCAAGAATTCAAACAATTGTCGGCGAATTAAAAAATGAAAAAATCGACATTGTAAGATACTCTGAAGACCCTGTTGAATACATTGTAAACGCACTTTCACCTGCAAGAATAATTTCTGTTGATATTTTAGCAGATGAAGAAAACAAAAAAGAAGCTTTTGTTATTGTGCCTGATGATCAACTTTCGCTTGCAATCGGCAGAGAAGGCCAAAACGTAAGGCTTGCTCACAGGCTGACAGGCTGGAAGATTGATATTAAATCAGAATCTCAAGCAGCACAAATGGAAGCAAAACAAGAAGCAAAAGCAGCTGAAGCTGAAGAAGTTCAAGCTGAAGAAGCAGTTGAGGCAGAAGAATAAAATGCTGAAAGTTATCATAGCAGGCTATGATAAAATGCTCGCAGCTCTGATTAACGGTGCTCAAGATAACGGGCATATTGTTGTTGGAGTGATTAGAATTGACAGAGTAAGGTATAACCCCCTTACTCTGTTTTTAAAAGATATTTTTGCCCCATCAAAAGATTTTAGCTATATAAAAAGCAAAAATTTAAAAGAAATTAAAACAAATAGCGTTAATTCTAAAAAATTCAGAGATTTTATTAAAAAATCGGGCGCAGATTTAATATTGGTTGGCAGCTGGAGTGAAAAATTTTCAATAGAAACAATTGAAACCCCAAAATATGGCGTTATTAATTGCCACCCTTCGCTTTTGCCAAACCACAGGGGCGCAAACCCTTATTTTTGGCAAATCTATTCAGGCGACAACAAAGCAGGCGTTACATTCCACTTTATGAATGAAAAACTTGATGCAGGCGAAATTTTAATGCAGGGTTCATTTGATATAACCCTTAATATGACAGGGGGAAGCTTAAAAACAAAAACCTGCAAAGTGGCTGAAATTATGGTGGGGCAATTATTAGGCGATTTAGAAGAAGATAATATAATTCCTGTTAAACAAGATGAATCAAAAGCGGTTTATGACAGGTGGGAAGAAGATTTAAGATTTGTAGATTTAAAAAAAGAACCGCCCCTTGTAATTCATAATAAAATAAGGGGTTTAAGGCCTTTTTTATACCCTATTATTAACTATAACAACAGAAATTATAAAATCGGGCATTCAGAATTAATTTTAGAAACAAACCCAAAATTTGAAACAATAAAACAGGGAAAATTCCTGATTATAAAGTATGAAAATTGCACCCTGAAATTGACCCTAATTTAGATTTTTGTTAATATAGCCCTATGATAAACGTTAAATCTACATTGACTTATAAGGCTTTAGCAATCTTTGGGCACAGCTTAAAAGATTTTTTAATTACTTTAGGAAATGTAGGAAAAGATTTTAGCAGAGTTTTTTATTATATTTTAAAATTAAGAATTAATGTAAAAGCCACCATAGAGCAATCTTCGAGGTTTGCTGTGGATAGTTTGCCCATTACATTAACCATTGTAAGCATGACAAGCATTATTATTGCAATGCAAATAGCGCCTGAACTTGCAAAACAGGGGGCGGAAGGATACATTGGAATGTTATCTTCCCTTGTTATGGTAAGGGAATTAGCCTGCATTATGTCAGGTTTTGCAATAATTTCTATGATAGGTTCATCTTTTGCATCAGAACTTGCTTCAATGGCGGTGGGAGAACAAATAAGCGCCATGAAATCTCTTAAAGTTGACCCTATTGAATATCTTGTCGTGCCAAGGTTTTTAGCAGGCGTTATTATGATGCCTTTTGTTTTTATTCTATCTTCTTTTGCAGGGCTTGTTTGCGCAGGGTATATTTCAAAAATTACAGCCAATTTAAGCCTTTTAAATTATGTTAATTCCTTGTGGCAAGGGCTTTATGTAAGAGATATTTTAATTGCAATGCTAAAGGCTTCATTTTTTGGGGGAACAATTGCTCTTATCAGCTGTTCTTGCGGCTATTCAACAAGGGGCGGCGCTAAAGAAGTGGGTATTGCAACAACAAGAGCTGTTGTTTGGAGTTTTCTTGCAATTGCAATTTGGGATTACATTTTTGCGGCAATTTTTTATCTGTAAAGGAAAAATATGGGCATTCAAGTTAAAAATTTAGTTAAAAGTTTTGATGATAAAAAAGTTTTAGACAATTTAACCTTTGATGTTAACGATGGTGAAACGCTTGGCGTTGTTGGCTTTTCAGGGTCAGGCAAATCAACATTATTAAAAATAATTTCAAAACTTTTGTACGCTGATGAAGGAACAATTGAAACCACAAAAGGTTCTGATGTTGCAATGACATTTCAATATTCTGCCCTTTTTGATTTTTTGGATGTTTACCACAACATTGCCTTCCCCCTTTTAGAAAGAAAAGAATTTAAGGGAAGATATACTAAAGATGAAATTAAACAAATCGTAAAAGAAAAGCTTGCACTTGTTGGCTTAGAAGGTATTGAAGAAAAATTCCCTTCCGAATTATCGGGCGGCATGCAAAAAAGGGTTGGTTTTGCCCGTGCCATTGTAACAAACCCGAAAACCATTTTATATGATGAACCCACAGCAGGCTTAGACCCTGTTAGTTCCACTTTAATTGAAGATTACATTGTAAGGTTAAAAAACGAATTAAACGCCGCCTGCATTGTTGTAACACACCAAATGTCAACAATTAAAAGGGCTTGCGACAATGTAATTTTATTATATGAAGGAAAAATTGTTTTCAAAGGCAAAACAGAAGAATTTTTAAAAGGGAATAACCCCTATACAAACCAATTTATAAATGCTTCACTTGATGGGCCTATGGAAATTAAATCAGCTATATAAATGAAAGGATAGTTAAAAAATTGCACCAAAATGTATTATCTTGGTGCAATTTTGTTCTTTTTATTATCATAACATTGTTTTTAGCTTTATTCAATAGGTGTAATTTAACCCCTTTTTTAATTTTTTTATTTTCTGCTATCCCATTACTATAGTTCTTTTCACCCCTTGCAACAAATTAATACAAAAAGGTGCAAAAGGATTAATGAAAGGATAG
>DVKW01000156.1 GCA_018715855.1 Candidatus Galligastranaerophilus intestinigallinarum | reverse complement strand
CACCGAAATTGTTGATTGCAACGGCTGCAAACACCCATTGCCAAAACAAGTTTTAACCGCAAGAATTGAAAAACAAAAAGATGTAAGCGGCATTATAAGATTTATTGAAATGCCATTTACTTTGGTTGGTTCAACCTTAGGTAACGTAGGCAGAACCGTTGGCGGTATGCTTGTCGGCCTTGGCAACGCATCTGAAGCATTGTTAGACCAAGTTGGCACAGGTACGGGCGAATTGCTTTCAGCTAACTTCAAAGCCGCAGGCAGAAGCTATGGCGATGGCATTAAAACAACCCTTAAAGCTCCTGTTGACTTAACAAGAACCGCTCTATCAGGCACTATGGGCTTGTTCCAAAACGCAGGCGATGAAATTACCTATGTTGTAGATGGTTCCGGTAACAGAATCTCAAGGGTTAACCCCAAAGAAACCGTTACTATTGCCTTTGGTAACAACTAAAAAACAACGATTTTATAAAATAAAATTCAAAAAGGAACGGTTTGTTGTTTTGACCTCCTTTAAGGGCTTCTTTAACAAAAGGGGCCCTTTTTAAATTTTTATTTTAACAATTGCCTTTTTAACCGTTTTGTTTTCGTTTTCATAGTTCATACAGGGGCTGTGAACATCATCAGGATACAAAACAACAAATTTGTTTTTTTCCAAATAAACAACGTTTAATTTTTTATCCGTTTTTTCAAAAAATTCAATGTCTTTTTCATCATTATATTCAACATTGACTTTTAAGTTGTTTCTATCTGTTATATAAACTTTTTCTTCCCCTTGAATTAAAAATTGAATATCTATATATTTTCTATGGGCTTCAAGTTTAATTTCACTGTCATCTCTTGTTTTGTATTCGTCAATATTTATATATGCCTTATCAGAAATTATATGGCGCCCTGTTGAAATGTTTGGGTCTATATTTAAAATAAAATTTTTAACCGTTTCATCAATATCATATAAATCAAAATTTTTAAAATCATCAAATATCATAGTTTTTTTCCTTTATAAAATATAACTGCCATAGAGCCTTTATCTTCAAATTTTTCAATTGGAATATAATTATCTAAAATAAACCTGCAAATATTAAATGCATAAGTATTGCAAATTTCCCCTTTGTCATAGCTTCCTGTTTGCATATTTGTTACAATAAAATAATCAGGCGCAAATTTTTTATAATGTTCAATTATATTTTCTTCGCCAAAGCCTTCTGTATATAGTGGAATTAAAGAGTTATAAAACCCATCCGGGGTATTTTTCTTATTTGTTAAAAAGTTTATAATTAACCCTTCAGGCAAAATTAAAATGTTTGGGTTTTCTTCTTTTATATTATCAATATAGCCTATTATATCGCTTGTAATTTTTCCCCATTCATTAACGGTTGTAATTGTTCCTTTATCTGTTTTAATTTCACCTTGCATGTTAATTACCCAAGATAAATTTGTTAAAAGAAAACTTGATAGCATTACAAGCAAAAATATATTGATTGAATTAACCAAATTTTTGTTCAAATTATTTTTTAACAAAATAAAAAATGAAATTAAAATAACTGGGGCATAATAAATTCCATAATTAACATGAGATAAACCCCACAAAGATTTTAAGCTGATTGAAAGAGAGCTTAAAATAACAATATTTTCTAAAAAACTGTTTTTATTAAACCTTAAAACAAACAAAACCAAAGTTAAAAATGTTAAAAAGAGGTAATCTGTTTGTTTTATATAGGTAGAGCCCAAAATAAAACAAATTAAAACAACAATTATAGCTAAAATTTTTAAAAATAAATTCTTTTTGTTGAATAAATAAACAGATGGAATTATAAAAATTAAATAAAATAAATCAAAAATAAACGAATCAAACCACCCCATCCAAACTTTATTTGTATAATACACCCCTTGTGTAACATAAAAAGTTTTCATAGCATCAGTTAAGGTGAAACTCTTAATCACGCCCATCATATGGAATAAATCCGAAATTTTTAAACCTTGAATAAAAAGAATTAAAAATGAAAAAATAATCGGAATTAAATAGCTTAAATATGCTTTTAAAATTAATTTCCAATTTTTTGTTTTTAAAATAACAATTGTTAAAGGAATAATATAAAGCAAAAAGTCATATTTATTTATAAAAGATAAGCCCCCAAAAAATGAAGCTAAAATTAAATTTTTTTCTTTTTTGTTTTCAATAAATTTGATTAAAAAATAAAGAGAAACCAAAAAGCAAACAAGCCCAAATAAAACAGCATAAGAATACGGAAGGGTATAGTTAAAAATTCTTGTGGCTAAACACCCGATTATAATTACAAACAATGTTATTGAAATTGAAACAAAATCAGATAAAAATTTCTTTGAAATTAAATAAACAAAAGAAACAATTAAAAGAGCCGATATTGTTCCAATTCCATATAAAGTATTAAGGCTTTCGCCAAAAATTTTATATAAAAATGCATTAAATAAATATGAAAAAGGGCCGTAGATACAAAATAAATCTTTATATAAAATTTTCCCTTCTAAAATTGCTTTGGGATAATAAATTTCTCTGCCAACATCTATATAAACGTTTGCAACCGTTCCCGTTGATAAAAAAAGGCAAAATAAAGCCAAAATTAAAAGAATAATTAATGTCTTATTTTTTTTTATAAACTCCATTTCTAAAATCTATCAAACAAAAAATTAAAAGGCAAATTTTTATAATTGTAAATTTTTGTAAACATGGTTTTATCATGATATAAAGGTTTTTCGGCCATTTGCCGATTTATATAAAGTTAAGGAAGGAAAAGAAAAGGAAAGCATCATGGGTTTTGGCATTGAAGATTTAAAAAGCGCAGGAGTAGTAGCCACAGGGGCGCCTGCAACACAAACTTCTACACCCGCCACAAGCACACCGAGCAGCACAACAAGGGTGGATAGCGAAGCAGGTTCTGATGAAGGATATGATACATCAGGCTTAGAAGATGACACGGGTTCTCAAGGCCCTTCTCAAGCTGAAATTGAGGCGCAAAAAAATCAAGCGGCTTATGATGAAGCTTCTAAAGAATTGCAAGCGGCACTTTCAAAGTTTGGCGTTGAAAATTCAACAAGCTCAGATTATGAAAGCGTTCAAGCACAAATTGACGAATTAAGACAATTAGGCAGCGCAAACGGCGTTACAACAGATGGCACCGCTGAAGAAGGCGATAGCGCAATTCAGCAAACAGATGCCAAACTTGCAATGAAAAAAGAAGAATATGACAACTTTGTTAACCAATTAGAAGCACTTCAAAACGGCGACCTTACAAAAGATATGAATTCTTTTGGCGAACTTGCCCAACAGTTTAATTCCCTTTCTTCAACCCTTGATTCTTCAACCGAAGGTTATAATGCCGACCTTCTGGAAAATACTGGCGATTTAGTTTTCTTTACGGAAGAAGATTATTCAAAAATTCAAAACGCCATGGGCGCAGCTATGGCGCAAACAATGGAAAATTCGGTTAATGAACTTTATGAAAGCAACGATTATAAAATTTTAACAGGCGAAGTTGCAGCAACAGATGAACAAAAACAACAGGCCCGTGCAAATTTTGAAGCAAGAAAAACAGCAATCACAGAAACGGGAACCGCTTTTGATGAACTCGGGCTTGAACTTCCGGATAGCTGCCAAATTACAACCGTTGTAAATTGGGGCTCTGAAGCACAAGAAGGCGACAAAGTTGCAAACGATTGTATGGACAGAATTATCCAAAACTATCTTGCAAAAAATCACCTTGAAGGCAAACTTCAACCAAGTGAAGCTTATGAAATGATTATGCAATTAAACCCTGATATTTATGAAACAATAAATTCAGGCGAAACGATTTATGCAGGCCAACAATTCTTAATGCCTGATGCAAGTGCCATTAAAAATCAGGAATCGGTTAAAGCACAAATTCTTGAAGAAGCGATTTCTGCAGATTCAAACGGCGAACTTGCAAAAGTATTGTCAGAATATGGCGATAATGCAGATTATAACTTTAACGGCAAAACAAATACGGTTAATGTTATAAACAAAGAAACAGGCGAAGTTTACACCGCTAAATTAGAATACAACGAAGAAGAAGGCGGTTATAGGGTAGTTTCTGCAAAAACAAAAGAAGGCGAAAACCCTGAAGAAACGCAAGTAACAAGAGAATCAATCGATTCTTCAATGGAAGATGCTCTTTCAAAAATCGGCATAGAAGGTGCAAACCAAGTTGAAGGCAGGTTTACAACAGGCAAAACCACAGGCAGCGGCAACTTTGAAAACGTTTATTCATATACTTATGAAAATGAAGACGGCGAAGAAGTTGAAGGCAAGGTAAAAGTTCAATATGACCCTGAAACCGGCAAAACAACAATGAACTACATTACAGACGAAGAAGAAGTTAAAGACGACAACGGCAATGTGGTTTCATATAATTATCAAACTTCAGGCGATGTTGTTTACGATGAAAATGAACAATCGCTTTCTTACCTTATGGAAGAAGATGACGGCAACTACACTCAATATAAAGATTACTACGATGATAACGGCAATATAATTTCAACCGACAAATACAATTCAGATGGCACAATAGCTTCAACAACAACAGGCGAAGGCGACGATGCAGTTACCGCAGAATACAGCTATGGTTCAAGCGGCAGAGTTGAATCTGTTACGGTTGGTGACAAAACTTATTCAATTCAAGACATTCAAAAAGAAAACGAAGGTTTATCTTCTTATGATGCAGTTGATGTCTTAAAACAAGTTGCAAAAGGCACAAGCTATGAAAATGCGGTTAAAAATGTTCAAAACGGCGAATATTCAAACGCTCCTGAAGGCAAAACCGTTACTATGACCGAAGAAGACCTTGAACAATTTAACAATATCGCAAGCGAATTAAGGTCAGATTTCCCGTCTGAAGGCATTGAATTCAAGAAAAATTCAAACGGAACTTATTCAGGCGAATATAAAGTGGTTGAAAATATGGGCGGCGACACAATTGAAAGCACCTGTAAAGTTTCATATGACCCTGAAACAGGCAAAACAACAATGAAATATTACCCCGATGAAATTAAAGACGGCAAAGAAAGCTCTATCATCGAATATGACCCTGCTACAAAAACAAAAACATCTGATTTCAGTGACGGAAGCTCAAGCACTGAAGTATACGCAGACGAAGTTCCAAGCCAAGAAAACTTGCTCAGATCAGCTTATAATTCGAAAAACAGCTCAAGCGTCACCACATATAACAACGGTGAAATAACAGGCAGGTTTAACGCTCAATATAATGATAATAAAGAAATAACCAAATTTACTGTAACCGATATGAACGGCGTTTCAACATCTTTAAGCCAAAAAGAACTTGAAGCTCTTGCATCTGAAAGCGGTGTAAGCCAAGATGCACTAAATAACATTATAAGCGACATTCAAAACGGCAAAGCCGCTAAAGAAGCATTCTCTTCAGGGGAAGGCAAGGCAATCATTAATGCAATGAATGAAAAATCAAATGATACACTTGTTCTTTCAAGCAAATCAACACAAAGCGAAAAAGAAGCACAGGTTGATGATTTCCAAACAGCAATAGAAGAATTTATGCCTGAGCTTGAAGGCTTTGAAACAGATGGAACAATTTCTGAAGACGGCAAAATGACCTTCACCAAAAAAGCCGAAGGCGAAGATGGTAAAGATGTAACCTATACTGCGGTTAAAAACGATGATGGCACGGTTACATTTACATCAGAAGATGAAAAAACTTCAATCACGGTTGATTCTGAAAATGCAACAAAAGAAACCGTTACAAAAGAAGACGATAAAACAACAACAGAATTCACCAAATTTACCTATTCCACACCTGATGAAAACGGCAATTTTGAAACCTTCTCGGATACTGTTAAATATGAAGAAAACGCAGAAGGCGAAATTCAAAGTATGACAGTAAACGGCAAAACGTTTGAATTAAGCGAATTGCCCGAAAACTTTGATGTTAATAACTTAAAAGGCGAACTTAAAACTTTAAAAGACGGAACAAAGAGCCCAAGTTCAATTTTAAGCAATGCTTTTGGAAAAAACATTGAAGGCTCCACCAGCGTAAATGATGGCGTAAATAAAACAGAACAAACCGAATTCAATCTTGACGATATGAATGAAGCAATGCTTGACGGCAACCTTTTAAATTACCTCAAAGATAATGTAAGCTATGAAAACATAGGCGCCATTTTAAGCGAAATGGAAGATGGCAACTGGGTAATTTCATATGACATTAACTCAATCAGCACTCCAAACAGCTATGAAGCACTTGATTATCTTGCCGATGTATTTACAAGCGCACTAAGCGAAGGTAATGTTGAAGAATTAAAAGAAAACGGCCAATATGATGCAATTATTCAAACACTTGCAAATGACACATGGACAGAATATGGCATACTTAATCACATTGCAGCAAACGAAGATGGTATCTCGGGCGAAGTTGTTGCAGATATTCTGCTTAAAGCAAACGGGGGCGATGTTGAAAATTACAACACAATGCTAAACAGCTTAACATCAAGCTCAAGAGACACCCAAAAAGTGTTCAGCAATGCTCTTATTGAAATGGCAGCTTCAGGAAATGATAATAAAATTTCAGGTGATGTAACATATTCTGAATATGCACAAAAACTTTTAAGTTCATATATGCAGAATAATTTAACCTTTAGTAATGATGTAGAAGGCCAAAAAGAATTTATTGATAACATTATTGCTGCAGATGATACAGGCGCTTTAATGGTAAGCATTGGCGGACAAATGAGCGTTGACGGACAATCAGCATTCGATATATTCCAAAATGACAAAGAATATTGCGATAAAATTGCAAACGCTTATGTTACGGCATATAATTCAGGCCTTGGTTATGAATGGCAAGAATATATTGAAGAACAACTTTCAAATGAAATATATGATGCAATGAAAGGTTTGGGCAGCAACGAAAACATAGTAAAAGCAATATTTGAAGATTATCAAAATAAAACTGAATTATTAAAAGGCATAGAAAGACATTTTAACAGCCAAGCAGGCGAAGCCCACGGCGGCCATTATTCAACGCTTTATAAATATATGCATGACCAATGGAAATTAAAAGATTTTGCCGAAGAATTAAAAGAAAAAGGCATCTTTGATAATACAGACAATGAAGTTAATAAAGACTAAAAATTAAGCCCCTAAATTTTAGGGGCTTAGTTATAAAGATTTTATCAAGAAACGTTGTTAATTTCATTTTTGTTTTACAATTACTATATATGTAATAGTTTTTGGAGCAGCAACAACAAATGAAAATTAGATCG
>DVKW01000155.1 GCA_018715855.1 Candidatus Galligastranaerophilus intestinigallinarum | reverse complement strand
ATAGGTGTAAACATCGCCGTTTTTATCAATTTTTGTTTTAACAACATCGCCGCCTATTTTAATGCCGGAGCCTACAATGTCACCCCCTTGTGTCATTAAAATGCCGTCTTTTCCAAGGCAAAAGGCGCCATCTCTTGTATAATAAATTTCGCCTGTAGGTGATGTTATTGGAATAAACCCGGGGCCATCAAGTGCAATATCAAGTTCCCTTTTTGTAACTTGAATTGAACCTTGAGAGTGGTCTGTTCTAACAACGCCATTTGCATAGCCGTTTTCGCCTAAAATTTCTTCAAACCTGCTTGCTTTATAAGCATTTGTTGACCAGTTTGAAATATTTTCGGAATAAAACCCCATGCGCTCAAATTGCGTTAGTGCATTAACTGTATTCCTTCTTATTATTCCTTGTAAATTATATCCGCTTGGCATCTAGATTATGAACCTCCTAATTGTTGTATGGCAGTTGACAGTGATTCATTTTGAAGCCTGAATAGTTGCCTGTTTGCATCAAAATTTTTCCTGTATGGAAGCATTTCTAAAAATTCTTGCGCCAAATTAACGTTTGAAAATTCAAGGCAGCTTTGTTTTATGTTTGGCTCTAAAACTGCTCTGCCATCTGCTGAAACAACGCCAATTGTGTCAACAAAATCCATTTTTCTTGTTTCAGGGTTAAAGATAAAAAGCTTGCCGTTTTTATCAATTGTTAAATGGCGAAGTTCTTCCGGCATGAAAGGAAGCTGAATGGCAGAACCCCCTTGAGTTAAAACTTTTTGGTCATTCAGCCCTAAAAGCTCGCCTTTTTCATTTAATTTAAACCTGCCATCACGTGTAAGTTCAATTGAGCCGTCTTTATTTAAAAGTTGAAAATACCCCTTATTTGCAATTGAAAGGTCTAAAGGCTGCCCTGTTTCAACAATTCTTCCGACTTTATCATCAACGGCTTCTGACAGTGCGTGGATACCTATGACATCTGCAAAAGATGACACAACGGCATCTTTTCTTTGATAGCCCACTTTATCAAAACCTTGAACGTTTTTATTCCCAATTGCCATAAGCTCCATTTGCATGTGCATTGCGCCAATTGAATCATGGAGCCCGCTTTGAATATTTGAAACTGTACCTTGAAGAAGCATTTTATCTTTCCCTTCTAAATAAAGATAACTTCACAATATCTTTTTCGGCTTTAAAATTTAGGGGTTTAGGTTATTTGGAATAATATCATCCAAATGAATGAGCCTAGTTTTCTTCTTCTTCATTAATAATAAAATTTGAATAGTCAACTTCTATAATAATTTTAATTAAGCTGTGCGCCATCTGTACAAGCTTTGGGGATACAAAGTTTGATGATGTTATTTTTACATTTTGTTTAAATTCTTGTGAATTTTCAGGGTCTTTTGTTTTTTCAATTTTTACATTGCTTCTTGTTGAATTTTTTTTGTTTTCTTCATTAAACCTTTTTAAAACTTCGCTTTCAGGAAAACTTTCATTTGCCGTTATATAAACATCAACTTCAAAATTCGGCGCCATTTCTAATTCAGCTAAAACATTTCCGTAGTTTGCGGTTTCAATCATTATTTTAATTGTTTCAATGTTTTCTTCTTCGTTTGGGTCTGCCCCTTGAATTTTATCAAAAATATCTATATCAAAATCAAGGTTCATTTCGTTTCTGATTGAAAGTGGAAGCCAAGGAAGATATAGCATTAAAAGGTTTTTAACGGTTTGGGTTGAATCTGATGAATTTGCACCGACAGAAAACATTGCCATTAGTTCTTTTAATTGTGAAACATTATTCGAGCCCATTTTAGAAACTGTCATTATTGTCATCATTAATTTTTGAACGGCATCTTTTGAATTGCCCGCTAAAAGTTCTGTCAGAGCCGATAAATTTATTTTGCCTTCAGTTAAAATTTTTGCAAAGCTTTTGGCTGTTTCTGTGTTCATATTTTGAATTTGGTTAATAAAGCTTTGAAAATCTCTTGGAAGGTTTAATAAATCTTTTATATAATTTGCCCTTTGTTCAACTTCAACGGTTGATATAACCAATTGGTTTGTATTTGATAAAATTAAGCTTGATTGGTTTTGCTGAGTTGAAGCGGAATAATTAATTGAAGTTAATGAATTTTGGCTTAGGGTTTGATTAACATTTGAATTAAAATTGCTGCTATTTGCAGCCAAATTGTTTGCACTTTGCCCTGTTTGGCTGTTTTTAATTAAATTTTGGGCATTTATTGCAAATGTATTAACTATAAAATTTATTGGGTTAAAGCCGTTCATAGTTTAATATAATAATGGTTTTAAAAATGTTTGCAACAAAATTTTGATTTTTTTATTAATCATTATAAAATTAAAACTATGTTAGAAGCATTTTTTATACAATTTTTACCTGAATGGGCAGCTGATGCTGTTGTTGACAGCATTAAAACAATTCCTTTTTTATTTTTGGTATTTTTATTTATTGAACTATTTGAGCATTTTTGGGCAAATAAAATTAAAAGTTTTTTGAAAGCTTCTAAAAATTTAGGGCCTTTTGTCGGCTCTTTGGCAGCTTCAATTCCCCAATGCGGTTTTAGCATTGTTGCATCCACCTTATACACTAAAAAATTTATAACAAGGGGAACAATTATTGCGGTTTATCTGGCCACAAGTGATGAAGCCATTCCTGTTTTATTAATGTATCCTGAATATTTAAAATATATTCTTCCTTTAATTTTAATAAAATTGGTTATTGCAATTCCTGTTGGTTATTTGGTTGATTTTCTTTTGAATAGTGAAAATGAAACAGAAAATATTGAAGAAGAAGAAAATATTGAAGGGTGCTGCAGGCATGAAATTGTGGCGCATAAAAAAACGGATTTTTTAATTCACCCAACAAAACACACAATAAACATTTTTCTTTTTATTTTGGTTTTAACTTTAATTTTGAATTATCTTTTAAATATTTTTAATATTGAAAAATTTTCCGTTAATGGAATTCATTGGTATTTGCCTTTAATAACTTCAATTTTGGGGTTAATTCCAAATTGCGCAATATCCGTTGGGCTTGTTTTATTATTCATAAAAGGCGCAATTTCTTTTGGCGCTTTAATTTCAGGCCTTATGACAAATGGCGGTATCGGGCTTTTGGTTTTGCTTAAAAATAATAAAAACAAAAAAGATACTGTTTTAATTTTAACCCTTCTTGTTTTAATTGGGTTCTTTGTTGGTGGCGTGGTTCAGGTTTTATTTGCTCATTGGTAAATGCAAGTTGATTTTTTTGCCGCTTGCCAAAGCTTGTCCCATTCATCCACTGTTAATTTTTCAAGGTCGATATTGGCTTCTTTTGCCATTTCTTCCATTTTTCTAAATCTTAATTCAAATTTTTTATTTGCCATAATTAAGGCTTGTTCAGCGTCTATTTTTCTCCACCTTGCAAGGTTTACAAGCGCAAATAAAATGTCGCCGAATTCAAGCTCCATATCTTCTTTTGTTTTAGCCGATAAAAATTCTTTAATTTCAGAATTAACGCAAGC
>DVKW01000154.1 GCA_018715855.1 Candidatus Galligastranaerophilus intestinigallinarum | reverse complement strand
TTGTTTGCCACAATTCAATGTCAAACCTTATAAATACAACAGGCTACATTCATTATTCAATAAGAAGTTCAAACAAAAATTTTGAAATTTCAGGTGCGGGCTATACAAAATTAACCGTTGAAGTTTTAGCGCCAAAAGGCGGCCACTCAGGCCTTGATATAGGCGACAGTTCAAGGGTAAACGCTGCAAAATTAACTGCAGAATTAGCAAACCTTATTCCTCAGGGTGTCTATAAACAAAATGATGAGCTTGGGGTTATAACTTCAATAAATTTAGGCTCAATTGTAGCAGGTGCTGTTGATAATTCCATTTATAGAGCAGTAGATGAAAAAATTGAAAGGTCAAAAGCTGCAAAATTTGTTTGCCACAATTCAATGTCAAACCTTATAAATACAACAGGCTACATTCATTATTCAATAAGAAGTTCAAACAAAAATTTTGAAAACGAACTTATAGCAGAAATTCAAAACATTATTAATAAATTCAATGAAAAATATAAAGGGTTGGCTGAAGCCAAAATAAATGTTGAGTGCCGTCTTCCCATTTTTGAAAAAGCAGACAATGAAAAAGCAATTGAAATTGCAAAAAAAGCAGCTATGGCTTCTGATATTAATTTAACGGTAAGAAGTTTCCACGCAGGGGCAGAAACCCACATTTATGCAAATAAATTTAATAAAAACAATGTTAAATTCCGCCCTGTTTTAGTCGGCATTGCAGATATTTTCAATATGCACTCATATGATGAAAAAATAGATGTTGAAACTTATAAAAAAGGCTATAATTTTATTAAGAACTTTTTTATAGAGTATAACAAATGAAAATAAGCTTTTATAAAACAAGAGCAAATTTAATGCTTCTTCTAACCGCATTTATTTGGGGCGTTACTTTTGTTTATCAAAAAACGGCAATGGACATTTTGGGCCCTTATGTATTTAACGGCGTAAGGTGCTTAGTTGGTGCTTTTTCATTGTTTATAATAAGCTTATTTTTTAAATCAAAACATAATGTAAAATATAAAAAACACCACCTTGTGGAAGGCGGCGCAATTGCGGGTGTTCTTTTATTTTTGGCAACAACAATGCAGCAGGTGGGAATTGTAACCACAAGTGCCGGCAAAGCAGGGTTTATAACATCATTATATATTGTAATGGTGCCGATTTTTTCTTTAATTTCTGGTAAAAAAGTTGAAAAATCCGTTTGGTTAGGCGTTTTATTTGCACTTATAGGGCTTTATTTATTATGCGTTAAAGGCGGCATATACATAGAAAAAGGCGACCTTATAATTCTTTTTTCAGCTGTCTTTTTTGCACTTCATATTATGTGCATTTCAAAATATTCCAAAAAAACGGATGCAATTAAATTATCTTGCCTTCAATTTTTGTTTGCAGGCGTTTTTGCTTCAATTTTAGGGGTAATGTTTGAAAATGTTCAATTATCAAGCATTTTATCTTGTACAAAAGAAATTTTTTACACAGGTGTTTTATCTTGCGCTGTTGCATTCACTTTGCAAATTGGCGCCCAAAAACACGCAAAACCCTATATTGCATCTTTAATTTTAAGCTTGGAATCTGTTTTTGCAGTTTTTGCAGGATATTTTATATTAAACGAAATTTTAACCCTAAAAGAAATTATAGGCTGCATTTTTATGTTTTTAGCGGTTTATGCCGCACAATACGTTAAAAAACCCGTTTATGGCCGTGTAACAATTCTTAATAAAAATAAAAACCATGAGCAATAATTAACTTCAACTTTTCTTTATTAATGTAAGAAGTGAATTAATATACGGAAAGGTTGGATTTATTATGTCTATTGATGGAGTTAAAGCAGGCGCATGTGCAGGTGCAAAAACAGGCCAAACAATTGCTGAAAAAATTAGCGACAATAAAGGGAAATTATTAGCAGCAGCAATTGCCCCCGGAGCCCTTACAGCAGGAATTGTAGCTGATAAATGGGAAAAAATGGATGAAAACGCAAAAGAAGGCGTTAAAATGGCAGCAGTTCTTGGCACTTTAATTGCGGGCGCAGCGTTTTTAACAGGTAAAGCAAACGGCCAAAAGGGCGTTAAGGCATTAACAGAAGGGGCAAAAACCCTTTGGCAGCCAATTAAAGAAGGTTTTGGCAAAGTAAAAGGCGAACTAAAAACAACAATAGCTGATAAAGCGGGCAAACTTAAAAAAGGCGCCCAAAAAATAGGTGCAGACGCTAAAGAAAAAGGCGAAAAACTTTATAGCACAGTAAAAAAACATCTTGGAAAAGCTGCCGAAAAAATTAAAACAACTTTTACAAAAACTACCGAAGCATAAATAACACATAACAACAACAAAACCCCTGAAGAAATCTTTTCTTTCGGGGGTTTTGCTTTTTTAATTTCTGTTGCAAAACAAAATCTTTTAATTTATAATAAAGAAGTTAGGAAGATGAGATAAATAATGTAAATATTTGTAAACAACTCTTTAACATGATGGCAATATTTTTTCTTCATAGTGTTTAAGTAGTTGTAACAATGAACAAAGTTTGTTAGATGTAAATATAAATAAGAAGGGGAACTAAACTATGAATCCTGTACAAAGTTTTAAAGAAGCACCGACAGCAGCAAAAGTTGCAACAGTTGCAGGTGCAGCTGCAGCAATTGGCAGCGTTGTTTATGCAGCTAAACACGGTAAAGTTGCAGACACATTTGAAGGCAGCAAAGCTCAAAAAGCAGGCGCTGTTCTTAAAGACGGCTACAAACAATTAGGCAAAACAATTGCCGGCAAAGCTACAAAAGTTTGGGGCGAAGTAAAAGCAAAAGCTACAGAAGCAAAAGAATGGGTTGCTTCAAAAGCTCCAAAAGCTAAAGAAAAAGCTGCTGAAGCAGCAGAAGATGCTGCTGAAGCTGTTCAATAAGTTTAGTTTCATATAATATAAAAACTCCCTTATACATTAAGGGAGTTTTTCTAGTACATATCGGCTATTTTATTTGACAAACGATATTCAAAATTATACAATGGTTGCAATTTAATTCTTTTTAAAGCGTCGTTAGCGAATTGAAATGTAGCCTTAATTAAATTTTATATTTTAAAATAAAAACCCGAGTATATAACTCGGGCAATTTTTGGACTTAATAGAATAATGAAGTGGAGTAGATATCTTTTTATGCTTCCTTTTTATCTGCATTTGATGTAAATTCACCAAAATAAAAAGGGTTAGAATCTTTTTTATCTTTGTTTGCTTCAAAAACATTAATTAAATTTGCAACATCTTCTGTTTTTGAAACAAATTCAAATTCGTTATTTGCTGTATCGATTGTCATTTTGCCGCCAACTTTTTCTGAAACGGATGAAGAGTATAATTGTTGAGCTGCAAATGAATTAAGTGCTTGAACAGCGTTTAAGTTCATTTTATTATCGAGCATGCCTGCATTTGTCATTGCAATTTGTCTTTGAACGTTGATATCAGTTTTTGTTGAATATAAATCAACGCCTAAAGTTGCTCTTGTGAATTTTGATAAATCTTGTTTTTTATAATCAACGGTTTTTTTAGAAAGTGCGCTGAATAAATCGTTGGAGAGTTTCGCTGCACTTGTAGCGTCGATAAAATTATTATTGCTGTTAAGTCCGTTGATGTTCATTTTATCTCCATTCTCCTTATGTTAAAGTTATCGGCAAATAAGCCTTTAACTTTATAATTTATAAGTTTTTTGTAACAATTGTTTACAGAAAACTTTAAATTTAAACTTTTGAATTGTATAATCTAAGAAACATTTAAAGGTAGTTTAATGAATATAAAGTTTAAACTGGAAGTGAATATAAATTAAAAAGGGAAAGGCGTTCTTGTCTTTCCCTTTTTTTTTGAGTTTAAAACAATGAAAAAAAACAGAATAGGAAAAATTAAATATAACAAAGAAATAGCCAAAGATACATATAAATTGGTAATTTCTTCCGATGTTGAAGAAATAAAAGCGGGGCAATTTATTTCAATTTATTGTGAAAATAAAACCCTAAGGCGCCCTTTTAGCGTTGCCGATTTTGAAGATGGCGAAATTACTGTTTTATATAAATTAAAAGGCGGTGGCACACACTATATAAAAAATTTAAAAGAAAACGATAAAATAGATTTTCTTGCACCGTTGGGAAATACATTTAATTTTGAAAATGTTAATTCAGCTCTTTTAATTGGTGCAGGCATTGGAATTGCGCCAATGCTTTTTTTGAAAAAAGAATTAGATAAAAATGGTATCAAAAACTTTCTTATTTCAGGTTTTAAAGATGCCTTGGAAGTTGTTGAAGGGTCAAACCAAGTTGTTATCGGCGGAAGCGTCATGGACGAAAAAGAAAATGCAGTAGAAAAAATAAAAC
>DVKW01000153.1 GCA_018715855.1 Candidatus Galligastranaerophilus intestinigallinarum | reverse complement strand
AACCCGTCATAAATATGCGGAAAAACTTTATTTCCCCCGTTTTCTAAAAGTTTAGCACAAAGTGCTATTTCAATTCCTGCTGCTGCCCCCAAACAATGCCCCGTTAGAGGCTTAGTTGAGCTTGCAGGAACTTTATTTCCAAAAATTGAACTTATTGCAACAGCTTCCATTAAATCATTTGCAATTGTTCCTGTGCCATGCAAATTAATGTAATCAACATCAAAGTTTCCGTTCATTGCTTCTTTAATTGCCCTTATTGCTTCAATTCCATTTGGGTCAGGCGTTGTTGAATGGTAGCAATCCGTTGTTTCACCCATTCCTTTCACTTTAATTTTGCCCCCTTGTTTTTGAAGAATAAAAGCAGCGGCTGCTTCACCAATATTAATGCCTTTTCTATTTTTGCTAAAAGGGTTTGTTTGGTTTTTATCCAATATTTCAAGAGAATCAAACCCATATAATGGAAGCTTTGAGATAGCGTCAGTATTAATTACAAGAACGGTTTTTGCAAGGTTTGAATTTAAAATTTCATCTGCAATTATAAAAGCTTTTATTCCGGATGAACAAGCGGTTGAAACAGAGGTATAAAAATTTTTAAGTTTAAAAAAATTATGAATAAATTCTGCAGGGTTTCCGATTTCAAAATGTTTAGGGTTTTTTGTTATTTCATATTCATTTACGCCCGTATTTGTTGTAGCGCAAACAACAGCAAGGTCGTTTTTATCATATTCTTCAATATTAAGGGGTTCAATACATTTTAATAAAATTTGATTACACCTTATGTTGTAATCTTCATCTTTAATTTCAGGAAGTTCAACATTAATTTTTGCAATTCTTCTTTTATTTTCAATACAAAATAAATCCGCTCTTCCTAAAAGCGCATTTTCAAAAACTTCATCAATATTACTTCCTAAATTGCAAATTGCATTATATTTAATAATATCCATTTGTTGTATAATTTTACCATGGAAAATAGCTGTTTTTTTGTAAAAGATTTTTATTTTATAAAGAAAAATGATGAAACAGACCTTTCTTTTATTCCGCCCCTTATAAGGCGAAAATTAAGCAATATTGATAAATTAACGGTTTGTGCCATAAATAAAATTTATAATGATAAAGTGGATGAAATTGTTTTTTCATCTAAAGTTGGGGAATTTGACAGGCTGAATTCCATTATTTCTCAATATCAAGAATTTGATGAAGTTTCACCTTCAACTTTTTCAGGCTCTGTTCATAATTATCCTGTCAGCTTTTTTACCCTTTTTAAAAAAATAACAATTCCATACCATGCGCTATCATCGGGTGATGATTCTTTTTATATGGGGCTTATAAAGGCCATTATTTCAAAAAAAGAAAATGTTTTATACGTTTATTCTGACGATGTTACAATTGCCCTTTTAATTACAAAAAAAGAAGGAAAGAAATTTAACTTAAATAAAATTCCAAAATCTCCAAATGATTTTATAAATTTAATTGAAAGGCCTAATTAATGAAATTTATAAGGTCAATTATAACAACATTTTGCTTTATTCTTTTTGGAATAGGAGCAATATTTTTAAATTTTTTAATTTTTCCTTTTATAAAACAAGATAAAATTTTTTGTTCAAGAATAATTCATAAATGCTGGAAGTATTTTACAAAATTTTTAATTCTTGTTGGGCTTATCGGGGTTGATATTAAACATTTGGAAAAAATAGAAAATAAAGTTATTGTTGCAACCCACCCAAGTTTTATTGATATTGTAATTTTAATAGGGCTAATTCCAAAAACCACCTGTTTTGTAAAAAAAGAATTAACCAAAAATTTTGTTATGAAAAATATAGTAAACAGCATTTTTATATCTAATGAGCTTGAAATAGAAGATATGAAAAAAGAAACCAAAAAAATGCTTGATATGGGCTTCAATTTAATAGTTTTCCCCACAGGTTCAAGGCACAGAAAAAATGAGCACCCGAAAATTAAAAAGGGCGCTGCAACAATAGCCTTAAATGCAAATAAAGATATAATCCCGATTGAAATAACATCAAGCGAAGATTTTCTTTTTATTCACCAGCCCTTTTATGCGGCAGGCAAAAAACGGGTTATATTTGAAATTGAACAATTAGAAACAATCAAAATTGAAAATTTTAAACAGAAAACAGAAATTGAAAATAAAAAAGAACTTACAAAAGAAATTGAAAATAAACTTTATATGTTATAATTTTCTTATGGAATTAAATGCTGAAATTAAAAAATTAATTATAGAGGCGCTTCAATTAGAAGATATTACGCCTGATGACATTATTGATGACGAACCTTTATTTGGCGATGGCTTGGGGTTAGATTCAATTGATGCATTGGAACTTGGCATGGCAATTAAAAGAAAATATAAAATTGCATTATCTTCAAACAAAGAAGAAAACAAAAAATATTTTTATTCGATAAATACATTAAGTGATTTTGTGAGATCTAAAATTAATGGCTAATTATACAAAAGAAGATATTTTTAAAGAATTAAAAGATATATTAATAGAAGAATTGGAAATAAATGAAGCTGATATTAATATGGATGCTAATTTATTTTCGGATTTAGACCTTGATTCAATTGATGCGGTTGACATTGCAGTCAGAATGCAAAAATTTACGGATAAAAAATTAAGCCCTGAAGAATTTAAAAAAATTAAAACCGTGGGCGATGTTGTGGAAGCTACCTATGGGCTTATTCATAAATAAAATTAAAAAGTTGAATGGCTTTTTGCCTTTTTTAGGGCTTATATTTGTTATTGTTGCATTTCATTTTACAGATATAATTTATTTTAAATTTTACCCATCAATTATGAACTTTTGCATTTTTTCTGTCTTTTTTTTTCTTTATTTCAAAAATATACCGTTATTCAAAAAATTGCGCTTAAAATGGAACCTGACATAACGGATGTTACCCTTAAATATACAAGAAATTTAACTTATATTTGGGCAATTTTTACATTTTTAAATTTTTTGGTTTCTATTTACACCATTTTTTTACCGAAAGAAATTTGGGCGCTATATAACGGCTTTATTTCATATTTTCTTGTCGGGCTTATTTTTATTATAGAATATATTGTAAGAATTAATTTTAAGAGGAAGTATGGCAAATAATTTCTTTGAATATTTTAAATCCGATAAATACGATAAGAAAATTATTTTAAAAAGTTCAGATAAAAATTATTCCGTTTCAAATGTTAAAAACCTTTTAAAAAACGGCTATTTTGGATGTAATGAAAATTTTCAAATTATTCTTAATGCAATAAAAAATATTTTAGATGATAAAGAATATATTTTTCATTTTTCAACAAGCGGTTCAACTTCAAATAAGGGGAAAATTGTTGAAAAAAACCTTTTAAATTTTGTTTTGGAATGCAACGATTTAACGAAACAATTAAACCTTAATAAATATGTAAATTTGGAATTTCACACAACAACCACGCTAAACCATATTTATGGTTTTAGCTATCACTTTATGCTACCTTTGTTAAGTGGGAATGTTATTAATATAGATAGAATAAATTACCCGGAAGATGTTAATTTTGAAAATGCCGTTTTAATAACAACGCCTTCATTTTTGGATATGATGAAAAGATACAATGTAATTCCAAAAAATAAACCAAAAATCATAATGACGGCAGGCGCAAAAATTAAAGATGACCTTTATAAATTCGCAGAATCCATTTCAGATAAGGTTATTGACATATACGGAAGCACGGAAACAAGCACAATAGGCTTTAGAGAAAGTTCAAATACAAATAAATTAACCCTTTTAGACGGTGTTGAAATTCTTTCTTGTGATGAAAAAGGCACAACAATAAAAACAAATTATTCAATTCAAAATATTCAAAATATTGGGGATAGAATAAAACTTGACGGCAAAAATATTGAAATTTTAGGCAGAATGGATAGAACGCTTAAAATTCAAGAAAAAAGAATTGACCTTAATATTTTGGAAAATAAAATAAAAGAAAATGAAATGGCTTCTGATTGTTTTTGTTTTGAATATAAAAATAAAGTTGCCTGCTTGATGGTTCCGACAGAAATTGGCAAAAAAGCGGTTTTTAATGAAGGGAAAATTGAAGTTATTAAAAAATTAAAGAAATTTTTAAAAGATGATTTTGAAATTATTCCTCAAAGGTGGAAATTTTATGATGAAATTCCAATTAATGAAAGAGGGAAAATAAATAAAGAAAAAATAAATGAAATTTTTAATTTGAATTTAAGCCTGCCTTTAATTTTAAATTCTAAAATTGAAAAAGAAAAAGCAAGCTTTGAACTTTGTTTTTTATCTGATAGCAACTTTTTTAAGGGGCATTTTGAAAATTTCCCGATTTTAGCTGGCGTTGTGCAATTGTTTTATGCGGATTTTTTCATTAAAAGGGCATTTAAAATTGATTGCCACAAAGGGCAAATAAGAAAAATTAAATTTTCAAATATAATTCGCCCGAATAAAAAAGTTCAATTAAATTTAATTAAAAATGAAAAAAATGTATCTTTTGAATATATTGATAATAACAAAGCTTATTCAGGTGGAGTATTTCCAATTAAAAATTATTTTGTAGGATAATTTTATGAGAGAAATTAAAACAAGAACAAAAATTAAAATTCCTTTTTTCGACCTTGACCCGATGAATATTGTCTGGCATGGTAATTATGTTAAATACATTGAAATTGCAAGGTGCGATTTTTTCAAAAAAATTAACTATACCTACGATGAAATGAAAAAAGACGGGGTTATGTATCCTATCGCAAAAATGGATTTTAAATTTATAAAATCTGCCAAATTTAATGATGAAATTGAAGTTGAAACAATTTTAAAAGAATTAGAGCCTGCAATTATGTTTAAATATATTATTTATCATAATAATGAAAAAATTTTGTGCGCAAACACAATGCAAATAGGCGTTTCAATTGAAACGGGGGAAAGTTTGTTTGAAGCCCCCAAAAAGCTAAAGAAAGCGATTGATGAATTTGTTGAATAGAATTTTAATTATTTTATTTTGTTTTTTTATTTGCCTGAAAGCTGAGGCAAATGTTTTTGAGCATCCAAAGCAATTAAACTATATTTTTCAAAAACTGCCTAATTTAGAAAATGTAAATTGTAAATTTTACCAAGAAAAAATTTCAAACGGAGTTAGTTTAAAATCAAGCGGCAATTTTCATTTTGATAAAAACAAGGGGGTTACATTTTATACAACATACCCGATTAAAACAACAACAACCTATAATTCAAACAGTTCTAAAAAAATTAATGATATAATAAGTGCAATAATAAATAAAAACTATAAAAAGCTGGAAAAAGATTTCGCCTTTTATTATGAAGAAGGCTGGAATTTAGGGCTAAAACCAAAGAAAAATTCCCCTGCTTTTAATTACATTAAACAAATTGAAATTGGGGGAAATCAAAAAATGATAACAAATATTGAAATAGTAACGGTTGATTCAATAACAACAAAAATCAGGTTTCAATGATAAAAAAAGTTCTTTTTATAATAATTTCAATTTTAATTTTTATACTTGCCTTTTTTGTGGCAAAAACCCCTGAAGTTAATCTTGAGCGCGCTTTTTTAGATAAAAATTCAAATCTTGTAAAACTCACAAATCTTTCATCGAATTATTTGACCGTTATTTTTGAAGCGGAAAATAAAGAAGATTTAGATGAAATTCAAACAGGGTTCAAAAAAGAAAACTTAAATTATAGAGAAATAACAGATATTTATAAAAATTACCCTGAAAATTTTTTATCGGATGAAATTAAAAATTTAATTATAGAAAAAAATTATAAAAAACTTGATGAAATTGCTTTAAACCAGCTGTATAGCCCTTTTTCATTAATTTTAGCGCCAATAAATTCAGACCCTTATTTGTTATCAACAAATTATTTATTGTCTAAAAATTTAGATGAAACAATAAAAGAAAAAAATGGCAAATTTTATTCAAAAGAAAATTTTAAAATAAAAGATAAAAAACAAATCGAAAACTTTTTAAAGCTTCAAAAAGAAAATGAAAAAGGGAAAATTTACCTTGCAGGGGCGCCCATTCATTCTTATTTAACAAGTGAAAAGTCTTCTTTTGAAATAAATTTAATTTGCATTATTTCAACAATAGCCTTAATTTTGCTTTTTAAATTTTATTTTAAAAATATAAAAATTTTAATTCCTGTTATTTTGAGCATTTTATTTGGGTTTTTGTTCGGGTTTTCAATTTCGACATTAATTTTTAAAAAATTGCACATTTTAACATTTGTTTTTTCAACCACATTAATTGGTATAAGCCTTGATTATTCTCTGCATTCTTTTTTGGTTGGCGATAAAAAAAACTTCATTAAAAATTTAACCGTTTCAATGCTGACAACAGTTTTTGCGTTTTTAATTCTTCTTTTTTCAAATATGGAAACTTTAAAACAAATTGCAGTTTTCACATCTTTCGGGCTTATTGGGGTTTACCTTTTTGTTGTTGTTTTTTTATATGGCAAAATAAACTTAACCCCTAAAAAAACATTTGAAGTTGAAAATAAAAAAGTAAAAGTTGTTTTAAGCATTTTTGTTTTATTGGTTTTAATTTTGGGTGGAATTAAAATTAAATTTAATGATGATATAAAAAATTTATATAAACCAACAAAAAAATTAGAGCTGGCTGAAAAAATTAATTCTGAAATTTTTAATTCAAAACAGCCGAATTTTATTTTAGTTGAAGGAAAAAATTTAGATGAAATTCTTCAAAAAGAAGAAAAATTAAATATCAAAAATTCAATTTCAATTTCAAATTTCATTCAATCAACAAAAAAACAAAAAGAAAACCAAAAGCTTGTTCAAAATTTATATAAAAATAATTTAGATAGCTATGCAACATTTTTATCTAAAGGTGAAATTCAAAAATTAAAAAATAAAGAATTTAAAATTTATGATGTTGAAAATTTCCCTTTAAAAAAAGATTTTATGCTTGATAATTCAACAAGTTTTATTATGACAAGTGAAAAAATAAATGGTTCAATTAACCCAACTGTTGAAATTACAAAGAAAATGACAGAATTAAGAAAAGAAATTTTATTTTTGGTTCCATTTTTATATTTAGCTTTATTTTTATTTTTAACCTTTTCTTTTGGAATTAAAAAAGGGGTTAAAATAATTGCCCCGCCTTTAATTGGTGTTTTATTTTCAATTTGTTTTTTGGGGCTTTTTAATGTTGAAATAAATTTATTCCACATTTTATCTTTAATTTTAATAACAGGATTCAGCCTTGATTATTCAATTTTTAGGGCAAATTCAGGCGATGGTTCAAAGTGTGCCGTTTTTGTTTCATTTTTATCAACCGCTTTTTCATTTCTTTTATTATCAACAACAAGCTTTAAATTAATAAGTTCAATCGGGCTTACTTTGTTTTTGGGTGTTACAGTTTCATATTTATTAAGCTTATTTATGGTAAAATCGAATAATGAAAAGTGAAAAGAAACATAAACTTATAGAAGCTTTATCTGAAGCACAAAAAATTGCTTTTTCACCCCTTGCGTTTCAGGCGGTTAATTGTTTAATTGAATTAAACATTTTAAATGAAATTGATTCAAATCCACAAACAAAAAAAGAATTACAGGATAAATTAAATTTATCCGATTACATTTTAACAACCCTTTTAGAAGTTGCCCTTATAAATAAAATTGTAGAAAAAAAGGAAGAAAAATTTTATATAACACATATTGGCGAAGCCCTTTTATATGATGAGATGACAAGGGTTAATTTTAATTTTACAAAAGATGTTTGCTACTTGGGCGCTAACAAATTAAAAGAATCTTTTTTATCTGAAACACCATTTGGTATAAAAGAAATTTTTAAAGAAGCAAAAACAATTTATCCTTATATTTCAAAATTGCCTGATAAAATGAAAAAAAGCTGGTATGAATTTGACCATTATTATTCAGACAACTGTTTCGATATTATTTATAAAATGATAACTCCAATATCAAAAATAACAGATATTGGGGCAAATACGGGTAAATTTGAAAAAGTGGTTTTAAAAAATAACCCAAACCAAGACATTTTAATGGTTGATTTACCTGAAAATATTGAAATAATTAAAAATGACCCTGAACTTTCAAATTGCAATTTTTTTGCAACAGATATTTTAGATGAAAAACAAAATTTGCCAAAGCTTTCGGGTGCTGTTTTTATGAGCCAATTTTTAGATTGCTTTTCAAAAGAACAAATTAAATTAATTTTAAATAAAATTTATAAAGCAAGCTCAAGCGATATTAAGGTTTATATTTTAGAACCCCTAATTGACAGGCAAAAATTTGAAGGCGCAAAATATTCAATAATCCACACCTCGCTTTATTTCACCTGCATGGCAAACGGCAAAAGCAAAATGTATAATTATTCCGATTTTGAAGAATTAATTAATGAAACAGGCTTTGAAGTTAAAAATTCTTATGACGGGCTTGGGGCGCACGATTATACGTTAATAGAATGTGTGATAAAAAAATGAAAAAATGGTTTCAATTGCCTGAATGTGCCGCAGGCAAAAAACGCCTTCTTTTAAGCTATTTTTTATATAAAATTTTTGGTTCTTCAATTTTAAGAATTATAGCCTTTTTTGTTTCGTTATCTGTTTTTTTATTCAACAGTGAAAGAAGAAATTCATCAATTAAATTTTATAAATTAATTAAAAAACCGCCAATTCTAAGCACATACAGGCAATTTTTTAATTATGCAAATTCTTTGGTTGATAAAATAATTTCTTTTTCAGGAAATTTTGATACAAATAAATTTATTTTAAAAAACGACCCAAACATTTATAAAGGCGCATTTTTTATAACTACCCACATTGGAAACATTGAAATTTTAAGGTGTTTAATTGAAAAATTTGACAATTTAAGAACAAATATTTTCCTTCAAGGGAATTTTTGTGAAACCTTTAACAGCTTTTTAAAAACGCTTGAAATAAAAGTGAATGCAGATATTTTCCCTGTTGAAGAAATAGACATTGAAACATCCATAATAATTTCAGAAAGGTTAAAAAACGGCGAAATTGTTTTTATGGCAGGAGATAGAATTTCTGCACAAAATGAAAATAAAATTTATGAAGGGGATTTTTTAGGTAAAAAAATTCAACTGCCACAAGGCACGCTTAAATTTGCCCTTATGATGAATGTTCCCATTTATTTTATAGTTTGTGCTAAAGAAGGAAAAAATTATATAGTTCAAGCTGAAGAATTTATTTCTAATAAAAACAAAAAACAAGAAAAATTGGAAGAATTAAAACAAGCCTACCTAAAATTTCTTGAAAAATATACCCTTAAATACCCATACCAATTCTACAATTTTTACCAAATGTGGGATTAAACATCAAGGGAATTAAAATTTTATTTAACCAAATTAAAATTCATTTATGTTTAATTCTATTTGGTATGAAAATTTAACAAGGCCTTTTTTATCGCCGCCAAAGTGGCTTTTTGCCCCTGTTTGGGGAATTTTATATTTAACAATTTTTATTTCTTTTATTTTATATTTTCTAAAAAAAGATAAAAATAAAAGAAAAGGCTACATTTATTTTTCAATTCAAATTATTCTTAATTTCTTGTGGACGCCTGCATTTTTTGGAATGAAAAACATTCTGCTTGCGCTTATTATCATAATTTTATTAGATATATTTTTAATTTTAACAATTAAAAATTTTTACCCAACATCAAAAATTGCAAGTTTACTTTTAATTCCATATTTAATATGGACAATTTTTGCAACATACCTAAATTTTAGCTATTTTATTTTAAATTAAAATAAAAAATTAATTTATAATGCCTTCATTTAAACTGCCTTGCCTGTAACCTTTTAAGTCAAGCAAAACGTCTTTAAAGCCAATATCAAAAAAGCTTTTTAAAATTTCATCTTTTTTATTAATTAATTTTTGAAAATCATTTGGTAAAATTTCAATTTTTGCCGTTTTTCCGATAATTCTCACTCTATATTGAAAAAAACCCATTTCATATAAAATGTTTTCAGCTCTATCTGCCATTAAAATTTTTTCTTTATCTATTAACTCATTATATGGAATTCTTGAAGCAAGACAAGGAAAAGAGGGCTTATTGAAGGTTTTTAGGTTTAGAATTTTAGATAATAAAAATGCAAATAATGTAATTAAAATTATACCCGATAAATTTGCTAAAATATCAGGCAAATTTAATAAAATTGCGGTTTTTGCTTGAATAGTTTCAGATAAATTATAAATAATTCCGTTTGTTTGTTCTATAAAAGAATCTGAAATTTTAATTAAAGACCATTCAAGGCCATCGGGCTTCATTGATGCATAAGGCAAAAAGGAAGAATATTTTCTTTTTTAAATTAAGATAAAATCTTCTCTTTTATATTTTTTTAAAACCTTGCCCATTGCAATTTCAGATTGGGAATTTACATACATATAGGCTGTATCAAAATAATTTGCGCCTTTTTGCATGCAATATTCAACCATTTTGTCTAATTCTTCCATATCGATATTATTTCCCCTCATAGGAAGCCTCATGCACCCTAAAGCCAAAAGGGGAACGGTTATATCTTTATATTTTCTTCTTGTTATTTGGTTTTCGGATTTTATTAATTCTTTTTTGTTGCAGCCCCCAAAAGTGTGGCGCCGCCTGCTAAAATCGCAGAATTTATAATAAATTCTCTTCTTTTCATGTTTCCCCCTGTTTTTATTTTGTAAAAGCAAAGCTATTTTGAATTTTCTTCAATTAAATTATTAAAGTTGTCTATTAATTCAACGGCACTTTCTTCTTTGTTAATCGTATCATCCGTTTTTTTATTCACGCCGTTTTGAAGTTTGATTATTTTTTCCATATCTGAATCAACCCTATTTATAATTTCGGGGTTAGAAAATTCTTTTAGAGTAACTGAAACCATTACAGGGTCAATTGCTTGAACAAAATCATTAATGATAACCGCAACGTCAACCAAATCTTTCACCATGCCGGCTAAATCATTAATTCTCATGGATTCTGCAGCAATTATTCCTTTAATTTCAGGGTCATTTGTAGTTGGGGGAAGAAGCTCAATTGATTTTGAACCCCCAAGCCCGTTAAATGCCACTTTTGCTCTTGTCATATCGGGAAGTTTAACATTTTCTTTTGTTATTCTTATTTTGCAGATAATATATTTATCTTTTCTTTTTAATTTAACCACATGGCCCACGTTCATTCCCATAAAACGAACGGGTGACCCTTTTACAATGGAATCAATATCTTTAAATAAAATGTTATAGCTGTTTGGTTTTTCAAATTTGTAATGGTTAAACATTGAAAGCCCAAATACAATTGCGCCAATTATGCAAATTAAGATTAAAATTTCAACTATAACTTCTTTTTTCATTCACTTTCCATTGTTAATTTGTTTAATGTACAGTTCATTAACT
>DVKW01000013.1 GCA_018715855.1 Candidatus Galligastranaerophilus intestinigallinarum | reverse complement strand
GCAGCATCCGTTATGGCAGCGCCAGGGGCACTTGCAGTTTCTAAAATAATTTACCCTGAAGTTGAAGAAAGCCAAACTAAAAACGAAGTTAAAGTGAATGTTGAAAGAACCCATGTTAATTTAATAGATTCGATTGCAAATGCAGCATCAGACGGTATGAAGGTTTCATTGAACGTTATTGCAATGTTAATTGCACTTTTATCTTTAATTGCAATGGCAGATTGGGTTTTAGCAAAGTTTGGTTTATTTTTATATGATGTATGTAACATTCACCTTTCATTTATAGATTTATCAAACCTTAGCATTAAATCTCTTTTAGGTGCTATATTTTCATTTTTTGCTCTTATTATGGGAGTTCCAATTGAAAACGTTTCTCAAGTGGGCGCTTTAATGGGTGAAAAGCTTGTTTTAAATGAATTTATAGCTTATACGGATTTAATTAATATGAAAGATATTCTAACCCCAAAAGCAATTACAATTGCAAGTTTTGCTCTTTGCGGCTTTGCAAATTTCGGTTCAATTGCAATTCAAATTGGGGGAATTGGCGAGCTTGCGCCAACAAGAAGGGGTGATATTGCAAAACTTGGCATAAAAGCTTTAATTGCAGGCACATTTGCTTCATACATTTCAGCTTCAATGGCGGGGATTTTAATGTGATTGTTGAAGAAACTTTAATTTATAAACCAAACAAACTCCCTTTCAAAACAGGTGAAATTGAAAACTTTATTTTAACCAAAGGAATTAACCCAATAAGGTGGTCTATAAATAAAAAAGAGGGGGATAATTTTTATATCCAAGTGTCGGGTATAAAAAATTAAAAAAAGGTTAATTTTTGTAAAATGAATTAAAATCATTATTAAAATATAAATAAAAGGAAAGGTTTATTTATATGTTTGATTTTGAAAAATTAACGAAAGTTACTCAAAATGTTTTAATTGAGGCGCAAAACCTTGTTAAAATTAATAAAAATACATTTTTAGAACCTGCTCACATTTTTCTTGCAATTTTAAATTCTACCAATAATGAAGCCGTTAATAGTTTTTTAACCTCATTAAAATTAACGGGAAATTTAGTGAAAGATGATGTTCAAAATTTAATTAATACATACCCTAAAATTTCAGATAATACCGTTCAGCTTTATTTTTCAAATAATTCCTTAAAATTAATGGATGAAGCGTTTGATTACGCTAAAAATATGAAGGATAAATACATTTCTTATGAACATATTATTCTTGCAATGTCAAAATTTGTGCAGGAAGAAAAAAATGAAGAAGGCTTAAAGAAAATTTTCAATAAATATTCAATAAATGAATTAAACATCTTAAATAAAATAAAAAATTTAAGGGGGAATAAAAAAGTGGATAATAATACAGCAGACGAAGAATATAATGTTTTAGAAAAGTTTTCTGTCGATTTAACAAAAAAAGCACGTGAAGGAAAGCTTGACCCTGTAATTGGCAGAGATGAAGAAGTGCGAAGAATAATTCAAGTTTTAAATAGAAGAACCAAAAACAACCCTGTTTTAATAGGTGAAGCAGGGGTTGGTAAAACTGCAATTGTTGAAGGCTTAGCCCAAAGAATTGTAAGGGGCGATGTGCCTATGAGTTTAAAAGATACAACCTTAATTGCGCTTGATATGGGTGCTCTTGTTGCAGGGGCAAAATATAGGGGCGAATTTGAAGAAAGGTTGAAAAAAGTTATAGATGAAATTCAAAAATCAGAAGGGCAAATAATTCTTTTTATTGATGAACTTCACACAGTTGTTGGCCTTGGCGCTGCAGAAGGTTCAACAGATGCGGGCAATCTTTTAAAACCAATGTTAGCACGTGGTGAAATAAGAACCGTTGGCGCAACAACTATTAATGAATACAGAAAATATATTGAAAAAGACCCTGCCTTAGAAAGAAGGTTTCAGCCTGTTTTAGTGGATGAACCTTCAGTTGATGCTACAATTTCTATTTTAAGGGGCTTAAAAGAAAAGTATGAAGTGCACCATGGGGTAAGAATTAAAGATTCTGCGCTTGTTGCTGCCGCTAATTTATCGAATAGGTATATAACAGACAGATTTCTGCCTGATAAAGCCATAGATTTGGTGGATGAAGCGGCATCATCCGTTAGAATTGAAATAGATTCAATGCCTGAAGAACTTGATAAACTTGAAAGACAAAAACTTCAACTTCAAATTGAACTTGAAAGTTTAAAAGAAGATAACGATATTGAAAAAATTGAAAGAGTTAAAAAGGCGATAGATGAAGTTTCAGCCAAAGCAAGCGTTTTAGAAGAACAATGGAAAAAAGAAAAATCACATCTCAATGATGAAGTTTCAATTAAACAAGAAATTGAAAGAACAAAAGTTGAAATAGATAACGCTGAAAGAGCAACAAACCTTGAACTTGCGGCTAAATTAAAATATGGCAAACTTCCTGAACTTATGAAAAAGTTGGATGAAGCAACCAAAAACCAAAATGAAGCCCATAAAAATACTCTTTTAAAAGAAGAAATAACGGATGAAGACATAGCAGAAGTTGTTTCAAAATGGACGGGCGTTCCTGTTAATAAACTCGTTGAATCTGAAAATGAAAAACTTCTTGAAATGGAAGATATTTTGCACAAAAGAGTAATCGGCCAAAATGAAGCGGTCGGCGTTGTATCAGATTCAATCAGAAGGGCTCGTTCAGGCTTAAAAGACCCAAAAAGGCCAATAGGAACATTTTTATTCTTAGGCCCGACGGGTGTTGGTAAAACCGAACTTGCAAAAGCATTATCAGAATTTATGTTCCAAGATGAAGATGCTCTAATTAGAATTGATATGTCAGAATATATGGAAAAACATTCTGTTGCAAGGTTAATAGGCGCACCCCCGGGGTATGTGGGCTATGATGAAGGCGGCCAATTAACAGAAAAAGTAAGAAGAAAACCATATTCTGTTATTCTTTTTGATGAAATTGAAAAAGCCCATTATGATGTATTTAACATAATGCTTCAAATTTTTGATGACGGCAGATTAACTGATTCAAAAGGAAGAACGGTAGATTTTAAAAATACGATTATAATTCTAACTTCAAATATAGGTTCTGATATTATCTTGGATAGAGCAGTCAAGGGCTTATTAAGTGAAGAAGAAAAAGAAAAAACAAAAGACGAAGTTAAAGAAAGGTTGAAAGAACACTTCCGCCCTGAATTTTTAAATCGTATTGATGAAACGGTTTATTTTGAAGCTTTAACTTTGTCTGATTTGAATAAAATTGTTGATATTCAAATTAATTATCTAAGAAACTTGTTACAAGAAAGAAAAATTGAATTTGAAATCACAAACGATGCTAAAGACAAACTGGCGCTTGACGGCTACAACCCAATGTATGGTGCAAGGCCACTAAAAAGAATAATTCGCCAAAAAATTGAAAACCCCTTGTCTAAGGCAATTTTAAAAGGAGAATTCACGGACGGCGATAAAATTTTAATAGATGTTAAAGATGATGAAATAACATTTAGTAAAAAATAAAAATAAAACCCCTATATTTTAGGGGTTTTTTATTTTATAATTAAATTTCGGAGCATACTATAAATGAAAATATCACCAATAAGTTTTACTCAAAAATATGTAAGAAGCATAAAAGCAAAAAACTGCCAAACAAATAAAACTGACAGCCTTAATTTTGTTATGTATGAAGATGATATTCAAGATAAAAACAAATTAAAGCAAGAAACAAAAGCCCAATTTTCAACAGTTGAAGGCGCTTATGCAAAATGCATTTATCAAGATTTTGCAGATAATATGCGATATAAAGACGGAAAAGTTAAATTTTGGGGAATTGAAGATGAAGATGGCGAAATTCAAGCCTTAATGGAAACAACATCTGATGTAAAAAGCGGCTATGGCGATATAATGCCTGATAAAGAAGGCTTAGAGGTTTCTTTAATGTGTGTTAGTTCAAATAACAGCCATAGCGCAGATGAAAGAAAATATAGAGGCCTTGGGCTTCAATTGGTGGCAGGTGCAATTCAGCAGGCAAAAGAAGAAAAAAGCGATTTTGTGATTTTGCAAAACGGCGAAGACAGGTTTTGGGCGGGCGTTCCCTGTTTTGAAGATTATTACTATGGCGCAATTAAAGTGTTAGAAAAGAAAGATTTTACAAATTGCATAAAAAGGCTTGATAAAATGGTTTAATTTATAAAACGCAATACGAGCCTAAAATTCTATTGTATGTGCATTTTACCTTAATTTCACCAAGTGCTTCTTGAATATCATCTATGCCTTTATCAATGTCAGCATAAAAAATGTATTCGCCAAAAACTTTTTTAGATGGGCGAGATTCAAGATATAAAAGGTTTAAATTATATTTTTTAAATATTTCTAAAATTGATAATAATGCCCCCGGTTTATTTTCAGTTGTAAAAGCAATTGATGTTCTTCTTTTTTTATCTTTTAAAATGTTTTTCTTAGAAACCAAAATAAACCTTGTTTTATTGTCTTTAACATCGTTTATTTCTTTTTCAATAATGTTTAAACCATACAGGTGCGCGCAAAGTTCGCTTGCAATGCAGGCATAGGTTTCATCTTTATCAGCTATAAATTTAGCGGAACCTGATGTTGATGTGTATAATAAAATTTCAACATCTTTTTTAAAATTGTTTGCAATGTAGTTTTTGCATTGCGCAATTGCTTGGGTTATTGAAACAATTGTTTTTATATTTTCTTTGTTTTTGCCTTTTGAAATTAAACAATGGCAAATAGGAACGGTAATTTCCGCTTGAATAAAAACATCAGATTTTGTGTGAACCAAATTATCAATTGTTTCTCTAACAACTCCTTCAATAGAATTTTCAACAGGCAAAATTGCAGCTGTAGTATCCGGTTCAATATCTAACATTTCAATTGCTTTTGTAATGGTGGAAACAGCTTCCATTTCAGGCTTTATTCCTAATTTTTCCATAAAAAGAGCAGCTGCAAATTGAGAATTTGAACCATCGGGTCCTAAATATAATATTTTTTTAATATAATTGTTCATATAGCGTATTATAAATTAAAAGAGGAAAAATGAATACAAAAATAAAATTCGGAACTGATGGATTTCGTGGAATTTTAGGAAAAGAATTTACTATTGAAACGGTTACAAAAATTGTTAATGCAATTGCTGAATATTTAGGGCAAGGAACGGTTATTATCGGCTATGACCCAAGGCAAGATGCTGATAAATATGCAAAATGTGCAGCAAACATTTTAGCCGATTTTGGGTTTGATGTTATTTTATCATCTAAAGTGGTGCCAACGCCTGTTGTTGCATATATGGCAAAAACCACCAAAAATTGTGCAGGGGCTTTAATGTTTACAGCCTCTCATAATCCTCCCGAGTACCTTGGAATTAAATTTATTCCGAATTATGGCGGCCCTGCAACAAATGAAATTACAAAAGAAATTGAAAATATAATTGAATTAAAAC
>DVKW01000152.1 GCA_018715855.1 Candidatus Galligastranaerophilus intestinigallinarum | reverse complement strand
CTAGCGGCTCACTAATTTTGAACTTCGCTTTTGAAACCTTAAAAAGGTTTCAGTCGCTTCGTCAATCGTTCGCCTTGGCGCACTTCGTTCGGTTTCACCTCACATCCGTGCTACGGAATTTCGCTATCCTTTCATTAATTTGTTTTTTTTATTTATTTTTTTGCTTTGTTCATTTTTCTTTTCTTTTTTCAAACGCCTATCAAAGAAAAGAAAAACGAACCAAAAAGAAAAGAAAACAAGGCTTAATGAATAAGTTTAATCTTTTCTTTTAAAATCATCTGTCCCCTCAGTTGTTCAGAGTCGCCGTTTCGCAAAGCTTATGATGATTAAAATTAAAAGATTAAATTAAAAAAAACAAACAATTGCTACACTTGGCTCCACTTCACCTTTCGGTAAAGACAGATGATTTTAAAAGGCTTGTTAGAAACTTAAAAGATAAAAACAAAAAAACAACTATAACAATGAAAGGATAGTATTAATGAAAAGATTTAAAAGAGGTTTTACTTTAGCAGAAGTTTTAATAACTCTTGCTATTATTGGTGTTGTTGCTGCAATTTCAATTCCATCTGTAATATCAAATTCTCAACAACAAGAATTTAAAACAGGATTAAGAAAAGCAGTTTCAGTTTTAAATAGTGCAATCACTATGAATATGGCAATAGATGGCGAAAGCCCGTATGATAACAGAGAACTTTTTAACTACCTGCAAAGGCATATGTCGGTAATCAAAACAACAAATCTTATTCCTTGGAGAAGCAAATATAGAGATCTTAACGGGAATGAACTTGATAAAGCCCAAAACACGGCCTTTTACACGACAGATGGCATGCGTTTTGAATTTGATGATGATGCAATAAGCCCGTTAATTCAGCTCAAGCTTCATGAATCAGATACTTATGCTTGCTTTCCGGGCGGCATGCGTTTTGAACAATCAAATTGTGCCGGTTGCGGAAGTTATGGCTTAGATAATAATGTCGACGGAACAACAAAGCCCCCTTGTTTTATTGTTGTTGACGTTAATGGCGACAGAAAACCGTATCCTAAAAACGCAAGTTGTACAACCACATCCTGCGCGGGCGAAAATTTAATAAAAGCAGTCAATCCTGATTCAAAATTAATTTCTGATATGTTTACAATTATGATTACGGATAAAGCTGCAATTCCGTTTGGAGTTGTTGCTCAAAAGGCTATGTATCAAGCACAAGAGAAAAAATAAAAATTTAATTATCTTTTCATTTGCCCCTTTTTTAAGGGGCTTTTTTTATGTTTCAAAACTACTTATTTTATTTTGCTAAATGGCACGCAAAAACTTCGTTTTTGACTTTGCCTGCCCCGAAAAAACTTGACATTTAGTCAACTTTTTTCGGGCGACCCTGGAATTTCGCAAAATAAAGGCCAAACTAATGTTTGGCACTAACAAGGATGACAATAAAATATGTATTAAATTTATAAAATAAGTTTCTCATAAAATGTGAAATTTTTGTTATTTTTTGGCAAAATTCCCCCTTTTAGTGTATATTATCTTTATGAAATTAATCATTCAAATACCTTGCTATAACGAAGAAGAAACTCTTTTAACAACATTGGATGAAATTCCAAAACAAGTTGATGGAATTAGTGATGTTGAAATTTTAATCATAGATGACGGCTCTGTTGATAAAACCGTTGAAGTTGCAAAAAATTGGGGTGTTCAGCATATTGTTTCGCACCCTAAAAATTTGGGCTTAGCAAAAGCTTTTGCAACGGGAATTAAAAAAGCAGTTGAATTGAATGCAGATATTATTGTTAATTTAGATGCAGATAACCAATACAAGGCCTCTGACATTTCAAAATTAATTCAACCCATTTTAGAAAAAAAGGCAGATATTGTAATTGGCGCAAGGCCGATTGAAAAAATTAAATCTTTTTCACCATTAAAAAAAATGCTTCAAAAATTGGGCTCATACGTTATGAGAAAAATTTCAGGGGCAGATGTTTTGGATGCCCCAAGCGGGTTTAGGGCATTTACAAGAGAAGCTGCCCAAAAAATTAATATTTTTGATAATTACACCTATACAATGGAAACAATTATTCAAGCGCAAAATAAAGGCTTAACAATAAAATCCGTTCCAATTGAAGTAAATGAAGATCTTCGCCCGTCAAGGCTTGTTAAAAACAATTTTGATTATATAAAGCGTTCCATTTTCACTATGATGCGCTTTGTTATAATTTATAAACCCTTCAGGTTTTTTATGAAAGTAAGCTTAATTCTTTTATTATTGGGGCTTATTTTAGGGTTTAGGTTTTTATATTTTTATTTAACAGAAAGTGGCACCGGCCACATTCAAAGTTTAATTTTGTGTGCAATTTTAATTTTGATGGCCGTTCAATCTTTGTTTTTTGCGGTAATTGCAGATTTACTTGCAATAAATAGAAAACTTTTAGAAGATATTCAAATAAAGGTGCAAAAAAATGGAAAAATCGTGTGATTATTTTTTAAATAAAGGATACTCTTGCTCTGAATCGGTTGTAATGGGCGCAGCGCAAGAAGGGCTTGTTCCTGAAGAATTGGTTAATGTTGCAACGTCATTTTCAGGCGGCATGGGCGTTGGTTGTCTTTGCGGCGCAATTGCAGGGGCGCAAATTGTAATTGGCTATCTGCACGGTAAAAACAAAACAAATAAAGCAAGGGTTTTTGCCAAAAAATTTATTGAAGAATTTAAAAATGTTCATAAGGCAACCTGCTGCAAAGTTTTAACGGCACAATTTAAAGAAAATTTTAATTCGCCTGAAAGAAAACACCATTGTGTTAATATGGTTGAATCTTCAACTAAAATTTTAAAAGAAATTTTACAAGAAGCAAAACAAACAGTTGGCTAATATTATAAAGATTTTATTAAGTTAACCCTCTTAACCTTGACATGTGTAATAGTTTGTTCTAGTATTACAAATGTGGAGGAAAACATATGATACAACCTATTATTACTGCAAATCAGGCAATTGCAAATAAAACAATGTTGACTTCACCTGTATTTGTCGGGAAAATGAGAGAAAATGAACCGTCAGATGACATTAAACCTCAAGCTCCCGTTACTGTTCCTGTTGAAGCACCCGTTAATGAACCGAGCTTATCAACAGATAGTGCACAAAAAGGCGAAAAACTTGACATTAAATTCACAGGCTGCCGTGAATATTCACTTTATGGCAACAAAGTGGATTATTTTGCATAAGTTTTTGAAATGCAAAACCATGGTTTGATTTAAAAGGCGCACATTTAAAGTGCGCTTTTTTAATTATAAAATTATGAAAAGAAATGGCCTCTTTTAGAATCTAAGGTAATAGAATCAAAAGAATATAGCGCAGCAGGGCGTTTTGAACCTGCTTTTGAAAATTCGTTTAATTCTATCAAAATGTTTGAAGCAAGCATTTTCTTTCTAAAGTTTCTTTTATCAAGTTCTTTTTTCAAAATTAATTCATAAGATTTTTGCAATTCCGTTAGCGTGAATTTTTTTGGAAGCAATTGGAACGCAATGGGGCAAAGTTCTAATCTTTCACGAGTTCTTTTAAGTGAATATTCAATAATTTCTTTATGGTCAAATGCAAGTGGCGGAAGTTTTTCCACGCTGTGCCATTCAATTTGTGAAGCGCCTGATTCATCCGTTATTTTAACATCAATGTCTTCCGCTCTTATAAGCGCATAATAAGCACAAGTAATAACCCTTGTATTTGGGTATCTTAGGGGGTCGCCGAAGGTGTATAACTGTTCAAGGTAAATGTTTTGAACGTTTGTTTTTTCTTTCAAAACCCTTAATGCAGCATCATCAAGGTTTTCAGACAACCTTATAAACCCTCCGGGGATAGACCATCTGCCCCTAAACGGTTCATTTGTTCTTTTTAACAAAAGCACTTTCAATTTGTTTTTAATGATGGTTAAAATAACCACGTCAACCGTGACTTCGTGCGTTTTTGTTTCTGTAAAAGTTCTGTTTGTGCCCATAAATTAATATTAAATCAAACCTTTTTTTCTGTCAAAAAGCCTAAATATTTTTTAGGATAACAAGCTTTCTTATATAATTTTCATCCAACGGCAAATTATATGAAATTATATTCAAAAGTTTTAGTTCTCTATATTTTTTAAGCGCAATTTCAGCTTCATTTTCCGCTGTTTTTGCTTTGTATGAAATAAAAACGCCCCCAATTTTAAGGTGCTTTTTTGAAAAATTCCAAACATCTTCAATTTTGCCAACGGCTCTGTTTACCAAAATGTCTGCGTTAATTGGCGCTATATTTTCACTTCTTTCGTTAATAACCTCTAAATTGCTTAATTGAAGTTTTTCTTTTGCCAAATTTAAAAAATCGGTTTTTTTTCGAACAGAATCAACGGCTATAATTTTATTATCAGGAAAAAACATTGAAAGAATTAAAGAAGGGAACCCGCCCCCTGCGCCTATATCTAAAATTTTTAA
>DVKW01000151.1 GCA_018715855.1 Candidatus Galligastranaerophilus intestinigallinarum | reverse complement strand
GGTTTTCAATTTCATTTGTTGGAATGTAATTATATTCTTCATTTGCTTTTTTGCAGCTTAATTTTTTGTAAATTAAATTTTTATTTTTATCCAGCGTTTTATTTATATAATTTTCACCTGTTTTAAATTTTAAATAATAAACATCATAACCTTGAAAGCTTTTACCTGTTATAAAAGAATAATTTTCAATATTTTTTGGAAGCTTGGATGGAAAATGTTCTATCCTGTATTTTTTATCAGTTAATTTTGAAAGCGAATAATGATACCTTGTTTTTGGTGTGGAATGTTCCAAAAAATCTGCCGCTAAAGCATTTATAAACAATATAAATAATTCATAAATAATTAAAACTGCAATGGTTAAAACAGAAATAAAACCAACTAAAAGCTTTTTTGTTTTAAATTTTTTAAGCCAATTTAAAACTAAAACAAAAATATAGCCTGCAAAAATTAAAAATAAAAACAAAATAGAATTTAAAAAACCCCTGATACTAAAATTTAGCGTGAATAAAGAAATAGCGGCTATTAAATAACTTATGGAAAATTTGTTTAAACCCCACATAAAATAATCAAAATTATTTTCATTTGTTTCTTTTTTAAAAAGGCACTTAAAAATTAAAAAAGGAACAATTAAAAAAAGAATAATTAAATTAATGTATAATGCAGGAAAATTTTCATAATCTTTGATAATTTCAAAAACAACCGTATATGCTGCAATGCCCCAAAATATAACGGCAACAGCAGCAAAAACAAAAACAAAAGAATTTATTATTTTTTGGAAAATAGCCATATTATATTAAAGCCTTTAATCAGGATTTGAATAATAGTATGCAATTTGTGTTTTATCTTTATTTACTCCAATTCCGTAATTATTTCCCCATCTTTCAAGTTCCCCGTCTATTACATAAAAAGTAAAATCATCAAGGTTAATTTCGCCATTTGCAGTTAAAGCACCAAAAACAGTGTGGTCACCGTTTTCTTTACTTTTAAATTTATGCTTTTTGAGTTCGTTTTCGATATAAGTTTTATCTGTATCAAATTTAAGAATCATTGTTTGTGAGCCAAAAAAGCTGAGTGAACTTCCTCTCATTTGCACATTTTTGGCATTTTCCGGTATTTTTTTTGGAAAATGCGCAGTTACTCCCCTAGGCGTTATTGTGCTAAGCACTTCTTCATAATATTGTGGTTTATCTTCTTTGTATACAGTGTCACTAAGAGCTATAACAATGGCTAAAACAAAAGATGTGATAAATTGCAAACAAATAGCAGCGATAACATATAAACAGGCAAAAAACGGAAAGCCTTTTTGAAATTTGCTTCTTGTTGTTAAAAAAATAAATAAGAAAGGAACAAAAAACAAAAAAGCAATAAGTTTCCATTTAATTTGAGGTGTTGGAAAACATTCCAAAAAGAAAAAAAGAGCAAGCGCAAAAGATATAATAAACAGAAAAAGAATAAAATTATTATATTTTTTTATTTGTTCAAAAAATTTTACTGCTATATATTTTAATAGCCCTTTTGCATCTTTATTCATCAAGCCAAATTATACCACAATTTGTTCAATATTTTTTCAAGTTAAAATTACCGTAAAAGAAAATTTTGGTATGCATAAACATATATAATTTCAGAAAGCATAAAAATTAATATAAGAAAAAATGAAAGCAAATTGCAGGATAATTTATTTTGAAATTTTACCTTTTTATTTATAATATGAGCAGCTAAAAACGGCAAAAAGCCGATAAGTATTCCAACAATGGCCATATGAAAATTCATACCTAATAGCAATCCAACAATATAAAAAAAGGTAACAAATAAAGCTGCTTGAAAAAGAATTGTTTCCGTTGTTTCAAAATTTATTTGTGCGCTGTTTTCTTTTTTTATTTTAAAAGATTTTCGAAATTTTAAATAAATACAATTAATTAAAACCGTTAGATATATAAGGCAATATGTATAAAAAATAACCAGAGCAAATACATTATCACTAAAATTATAAAACAGAATAATTAATAAAATAAGTAAAATTGTAGGGCATATTATGTTATTAAAAAATAAGCCAAGATACCTGTTATTGTTATTTTTCATGTGGCAATATGTTACAAACATAACATATAAAAGGCAAAGAACTATATAGGGAAATGTAAATATATAAAAACGAGTTTCATCTGTTAGCCCAAAAAGAGAACAAAAACCTTCTAACAATGCAAAAGGTATTGCAATTATTGTATTAACAAATGGTAAGTGTTCTTGAAAAAAGCACATAAGAACTAAGCCTGCAAATGGAAATGAAATAAGTATGGCTTCACCTGCAAATACCAAAATTATATATCTTATAACACCTAATATATCTTTATACATAAGCTTTATTTTACTATATTTTTTCTTTTTATGGTGCATAACAAGCTTTTAATTAATCGGTGCTGCTGCAGTAATTGCTGAAATTAAGACAAATTCAGCAGAAGCAAAAATTAAAACAAGAACTATTGCAAAAATCCAAAACAAAAATAGAAACTTTTTATTATTTATCATTTCATATTTTTTCAGCATTAATTTAATTATATAATATGGAATAAACCCTATCAAAAGAACAGTTAAAGAAACAAAAGTCATTAGCTTTGCTACTTTTATTAAAAAAAGTATAAATAAAAAGGGCAGCCAAAATAGCGTAATTTTTGCAAACAAAGTTGCAGCTTTTTTCGTTTTGCCGCCTTCTTTATTCTTGGGAAATTTAAAAACTTTTACACAAAGGTATCTTACTAAAATTGTTAAATATGCAGGAAGATATGCAATATAAATTGCCAAAAAAAAGTCAAGAACATATCTGTCATATATAAAAGACATTATTATACATAATACAATTAATACAATAAAAACCATTGTGGGGTATAAAATATTATTAAAAAAACCGTTTAAAATTTTTCCGCCATCCTTGTTTGCGGCATACAAGGTTATAGCAACCGGGAATGATACGCTTACCATAAAAACTAAAATTATTGTAATTAAAACAATATTCCAAAATACACCTTCGGTAATATTATTATGTAACCTTGAAAGTTCATTTAAAAATATAGGCACCCTTAAACAAAGGCAAAAGCTTAATATAAAAACAAGCAGTTCTCCTGCAAGAACTGTTGCAAAATATAATATAAATTTGCCTATATCTTTTATCAAATTAAACTTTACCATATTTTTTCTCTTATTTTATAAATAACAAAATAGTTTTTAGGCTTAGAGGCTTTTTTATTTTATTTTTTTGCAAGATAACATTTCATAATAAATTATAAAATATAAAGGCGAAAAAAAGAGCAAACATAAGTTTAAAATGTTGCATACGGCATTTTCGCTTTGAAAAATATATAAAATAAAATTTGAAACTATTATTAAAGCAAGCAAAATTGTTGTTAATCCAAAATTTTGGGCAAATTGGTTCAAGTATTTGCTTTTATTTTCCCTAAGGGCTTTTCTTGTAATTTTATATGGCAGAGTAAAATAAAAATCTATGGTTAAAATTGCAAATGCTATAACAAGAATAATTCCAAAAACAGAAAAAGCATTATATTTAAGATGAATAGCATTTGTTATTTTGCAGGCAGCAAAAATTAAAAAGAATAAAAAGAAAGGCATTGAATATATAAGTATAATTTTTCCAATATATTTTAACAATTCTATTATATCTTTATTCATTTTTTGCACCCCTTTTTATTTTAAAAAGAAATATTGCAATATATATGGGCAAATAAACCAAAAACATTAATAAAAATAAGAAAAATAGAAATGCTCTATAATCCGCATGAAAAGAAATTCTGGCCAAATAAATTAAAAAGAAAAGAAAAAATGTGGGCAAAACTAAATTTTGAAAAAATAAGTTTAGATATTTACTCCAATTTTCACAAATAGCTTTTCTTGTTGCCACATACGGGGTATAAAATGTAAACTTGCAGGCATAAATTATAACTGCGGGAAATACATAAAAGCTTGCTAATTCCAATATTTCTTTAATTTCATTATCTTTTATTAATTCTGAAAAATTTACTGAAAATTGATGAAAAACATCAAACATCATACAGGTAAATACCGGCGTTAGAAGCGCAAAAAATATTA
>DVKW01000150.1 GCA_018715855.1 Candidatus Galligastranaerophilus intestinigallinarum | reverse complement strand
AATTTAACTTCTTCTTGAATTGTTTCATACATTTTTTTTGGAATATAAGGGGGGTTTGAAACAATAATATCAAATTTTTCATCACTTCTTATATTTGAAAAAAGGTCTGATTTTCTAAAAATACAGGTTCTGATTAAATTTAACCTTTTAACATTATCAAGCGCAATATGAATTGCGCCGTTTGAAATATCCACCCCTAAAATTTCAGCATCATAATTTTTTTCTTTTGAATATTTCCCTAATATGCAAGGAATAATTCCTGAACCTGTTCCTATATCTAAAATTTTTATTCCGTTAAAAATTTCTTTATTTACTTCTCTTATTAAAATTTCCGTTTCATCTCTCGGAATTAAAACATCATCATTTACAATAAATTTTTCACCCATAAAATATGAATAGCCCAAAATATATTGAATAGGCTTTTTGGTTTCAATTCTTTCTTTTATATATGGCATAATTTGAACTTCATCAAATTCATTTATAAATAAAAGTTCTTCAAGTTTTTTTCCTGTTACTTTTTCTAAAATTAATTCAACTTCAATTTTAGCTTCGTTTAAAGGAATGTTTGCCCCAACTAAAATTTTAATAAAATCATTCTTTGTTTTCATTTTTTTCTTCACTTTTATCAATTATTTCCATAATCCAATTTCTAAGGTCTAACCTTGTTGCGTTTAAAGTATCTTTCATTTGAATATTGTGTGCTTTTGCCACTTTTTCATAATAAAAAAGCTGTTTTTTTGTGGGCTTTAATTTGCTCATTTTAAAATCTTGTGCACGTTTTCTTTGCTCCTTTTGAAATTGTTTTTGTTTTTCTATTATGGGTTTTAATTTTTCTTTTTGCTCAAGTTCAAAAAAAACATAATCAACAACAAGCCCTAAATCTTTAATAAAATTATCATCCGATAAAAGTTCAATCACAAATTCAAAATGGGGGTTATTTATTTCATAATAATAATTTTCATCTTCAATAAATTTATCTATTATATCTTCTTTTTTTAAATTTTTATTTTTTTTAACAAATGAGGCAAAATAGCTAAATAGCATTGATTTTTGTCTTGGTGTAAGATATAAAAAAACTTGGTTTTTAATATAAAACATTTTTAAATTAAATCCTTAAAAGAAAATTCTTTTTTAATTTTTCTGAATTGTTCAAATTTTTCAGCAATAGAATTTGTGGCATTCAAATTTTTAGAAAATTTTTCTTTAATTTTCTTTTCAAATTTCTTTTCTTCAATATTTTTAATTTTGTCGTCCATTATTCTTCATAACCCAATAATTTTAAGGCAGTTTTATCTTTTTGCCAGTTTTTCTTCACTTTTACAAAAAGTTCTAAAAAAACTTTTCCTTCAATAATTTCTTCAAGCTCTAACCTTGAATCTGTTCCGATTTTTTTGAGCATTGAGCCATTTTTCCCAATTATAATTCCTTTTTGGCTGTCAGCAGACACAAAAATTGTAGCTTTAATTTTATCAATGTCGTTTTCTGTTTTATATTCATCAATTAAAACAGCAACTGAATGCGGAATTTCATCTTTGGTATTTAAAATAATTTTTTCTCTTATAACTTCAGATGCTATCATTCGCATGTTTTGGTCTGTAATAATATCATCAGGGTATAATTTTGGCGAATTTGGCAAATAACTTTTAATGGTTTCAATTAATTTCTGCATATTTTTGCCTGTTTTTGCAGAAACTTTAATTATAGGAAGGTTTTCATCAAACAAAGTTTTATAGCTTATAATGTTTGCTTCTTTTTTCCCTTCATCTTTTATTAAATCAATTTTATTTGCAACAATAATAACAGGCTTTTTAGATTTTTTTATGCAATTTTCAACAATCCAAATGTCGCCTTTTCCTGCTTTTTGAGTTATATCAACCAAAAATAAAATAACATCAGAATCATCTATTGCACTTGTTGATTGCTCATGAAGATATTCCCCCAGTTTATTTAAGGGTTTATGCACCCCCGGGGTATCTATAAAAACAATTTGGGCATCATCTTCCGTTAAAATGCCTTTAATTTGTTTTCTTGTTGTTTGAGCAGTGTTGGTTGTTATTGCAATTTTTTGCCCCGTTATATAATTAACCAAAGTTGATTTTCCAACGTTTGGGCGGGCTAAGACAACTGCATAACCGCATTTATAATCTGTTACATTATTAAGTTTTGGCATGTTTGATTTATTCATAGTATAATTCTACTATAAAATTACCCGTTTTATAAAAACGAACAAGGATGTTATCAGGATGAGAAAAATATTTACGGTTTTAGTTGCCGTCTTTGCAATTATATTTGGCACACAAGGCCTTTTTGCGGCAAGCGGAGATTACAAAAACAATTTATTAAAAATTGAAATTACAAAGCTTGATGAAAACAGCTATGATATAGGCTTATACACTCAAAAAGTTTATAATGAACCTGTTAAAATAATTAAAAAAACAGACACCGTTTATTATTTCTTATTGCCTGAAACAAGCAATTCAATAACATCTGTTACCCCAAATGATGCTATTAAAAATGTTCTAATTAAATCTTACCCTTATGCAGGGCAAGATATGGAAAACAGCTATACAAAAGTAGCTATTATAACATCTAAGCCCGTTAATTTATCGACATCCTTAAGAACTTTAGACACAAGCATTTCTCCAAGACTGGACCCTATCCGCCTTGCAAAGCTTGA
>DVKW01000149.1 GCA_018715855.1 Candidatus Galligastranaerophilus intestinigallinarum | reverse complement strand
TGTTAATTTGGCGGTTTTAAATTTCCCCATAACAGACAAAAAAGAAACAAGAGCTTTAGAAAAAATAAGGTTTACAGACCTTCCGATAGGCTATAAAATCGTTCAATACAGAGATTTATACAAAGAAGAATTAAGAGATTGCATTTTTAAAGCTTTCTCAAATACATCCGATGTTAATTTTGACCCCCGTTTTAAAACAATAGAAGGGGTTAATGATATTACAAACAAGCTTGTTGATGAAATTTACGGGAAATTTTTAAATTCTGCTTCAAGAGTTTTATTATATGAAAATGATGTTGTAGGTTTTTCACTTGCAAATATTACAGGCAGCCACATAGCAAACATTCCTTTAGTTGGAATAATCCCTGAACATAGGGGCTTAGGGCTTTCTGAAGTTATGCTTAAAATGACTGTTGAAGAAATTATTAAATTAAATAAACAAGGTGTTATAAATGTTGATGAACTTAACGTAAGCACGGATTATGACAACTTGCCTGCGGTTAAAATGTATGAACAACTTGGCTTTAAAGTAACATACACATATCCGCAAGCCTTTTTGCCCATATCTTCTTCGTTTTCATCCTTTTCATCATCATCCTCGCTTTAATTTTTAAGGCGCAGTAAGTGTAAATTTTATTTATTATTTAGTAGGGGGAATTATTTTATGAAAGACAAGGAATTTTTAATGATACCGGGGCCGACACCTGTTCCTGAAAGCGTGCTTTTAGCAATGGCAAAACACCCGATAGGCCACAGAAGCAAAGAATTTTCAGCTATTTTAAGAAGAGTTGAAGAAGGCTTGAAATGGGTTTTCCAAACAAAAAATGATGTTCATATTTATACATCCTCAGGCACAGGCGCTATGTGTTCCGCATTAGGAAACCTTGTAAATAAAGGCGACAAAGTTTTATGCCTTATAATTGGCAACTTTGGCAGACGCTGGGCAAAAATTGCAAAATCAAGAGGGGCAGAAGTGATTGAACTTGAAGTTCCATACGGTAAGGCAATTAACCCAAACGATTTAAAAGAAATTTTAGATAAAGATGTTAATAAAGAAATTAAAATTGTAACTATGACCCACAATGAAACTTCAACAGGCGTTACAAACCCTGTTAAGGAATTGGTTGCATTAATTAAAAACCATGGCGCATTAAGTGTGGTGGATGGCATAACTTCTCTTGGTGCAATTAATTGCCCGATGGATGAATGGGGCATTGACGTTTTGGTTTCAGGTTCGCAAAAAGGGTTCATGATTCCCCCGGGGCTTGCATTTTTGGCAGCTAATGAAAGAGCTTTTGAAGTTCATAAAAAATGCGAATACCCTGATTTTTACTTCAATTGGACAGATTACAAGAAAAACCTTGAAAAAGACACAACTCCTTGGACTCCTGCAGTTAACTTGGTTGTTGCCTTAGATGCTGCATTAGCTATGATGAAGGAACATGGGCTAAATGAAATTTTTGAACTTCACAAACAAAACGCAAAACTCTTAAGAGAAGGAATTAAAAACCTTGGCCTTAAACTTTTTGTGGAAGATGAATCTATTGCAAGTTATGCAATCACATCTGTTTTGCCGCCTGAAGGGGTTAGCGTTCCCGATATCAGAAAAACAATGAAAGAACAGTATGATATCACTGTTGCAAACGGCCAAAACGACCTTAAAGATAAAATCTTCAGAATGGGAACATTGGGTTTTGTTTCAAGAAGAGATGTTTTAACGGCTTTGGCTGCATTGAAAGAAACAATTGAAATACTAAAAAAATAAGGAAATTTAAAAATGAAAGTTTTAATAACCGATAAAATAAATGAAGCGGCAGTAAAAATTGTATCAGATGTGGCCGAAGTGGATAATCTTCCAACAATGGATGAAGAAGAACTTTGCAAAATTATTGCTAATTATGATGCCCTTCTTGTAAGGTCGCAAACAAAAGTAACAGCTAAAATTATTGAAGCTGCCACAAATATGAAAATTATAGGCAGAGCAGGCGTTGGCGTTGATAATATTGACCTTGATGCTGCAACCAAAAAGGGCATTATTGTTGTAAATTCACCTGATGGCAACACAAACGCAGCAGCCGAGCACACAATAGCTATGATGATGGCAATGAGCAGAAATATTCCCGCTGCAGATAATTCCGTTAAACAGGGTTTGTGGGAAAGGTCTAAATTCACAGGGGTTGAACTTTTTGGTAAAACTCTTGGCGTTATAGGCTTTGGCAAAATCGGCCAGCATGTTGCACAAGTGGCACTTTCACTTGGCATGAAGCTTGTTGTAAATGACCCTTATACAACAAAAGAATATGTTGAAAAATTTGGCGGAAAATATATTGAACATTTGGATGATTTCTGGAATATTCCTGATTTTATTACAATCCATACGCCAAAAACAAAAGAAACAACTTCTTTAATTAATACAAACACAATAAACAGAATGAAAAAAGGCGTTAGAATTATAAACTGTGCAAGAGGCGGTATTATTGATGAACAGGCTTTAGCTTCGGCAATTGAACAGGGGCAAGTTGCAGGGGCTGCAATAGATGTTTATGAAGATGAAAAAAATGTTCAAAATTCACCCCTTTTAAAACTTGGCAATAAAATTGTTCTAACTCCGCATTTAGGGGCAAGCACAAGCGAAGCACAAATTAATGTTGCACTTGATGTTGCAGAACAGGTTAAAGAGGTTTTATCAGGGGGCGATGCAACAAGCGCTGTAAACATTCCTGCACTAAAACCCCAAAAATTAGAACCCGTTAAAGAATATATGCCAATTGCAGAATCAATTGCAAAAATAGCTTCTGAAATTTTAGATTCCAATTTAAGGGGAATTAAAATTGAAGTTAAAGGAAGTTTGGCAAATCTTGATGTTTCACCACTGGAGGTTGCAGTTTTAAAGGGTGTTTTATCTGCTAATTTGGTTGGTGTAAATTATGTAAATGCACCTTTAATTGCAAAACAAAGGGGAATTGATGTAACGGTTCAAAAATCACAGCAAACAACAGATTATATAGGTTCAATTTCCGTTAAGCTTTTAACTGATAAAGAAGATGTTGAAGTATCCGGCGCCTTAATTGCAGCAGGCATTGAAAAAATTGTTAAATTGAATGATTATATAACATCAATTGACCCTGATAAATATATGCTTCTTGTTCCTCATAAAAATAAACCCAATATGATAGGTCAAGTTGCATCTGTCTTAGGGTGCGATAATGTAAACATTTCAAAAATGCAGGTTGCACAAAAAAATGAAGCAAAAGATGATATCAGCTTAATGATTATAAATACAGATGATGTTGTTGAAGCTTCTACAATAGAAAAAATAAATAAAATAGATGGCGTAATTCAAGCCAAATTTATTAAATTATAAACCTTAAAAAGCCCCTTAAACGGGGCTTTTTTTATTCTATTTTTACCCAAAAAAATGCCCCATAATGTTCATTATGTTGCATTCAAGTTCTATAACCTTATATTATCATTATTTTTACTACTGTTCAATACATAAAATTTCATCTTTTTTATAATTTTTCATTTCCTTTCATTCAATAATATCAACCTTTTCTACCCCAACGCAACAAATTGAACATTATGGGGCATTTTTTATGGTTAAAAACAGAATAAAAAAATGTCTTGGAAAAACCAAGGCATTTTAATTATTAATTATT
>DVKW01000148.1 GCA_018715855.1 Candidatus Galligastranaerophilus intestinigallinarum | reverse complement strand
GCAAACCGTTCTTCACTTGCATCATACAGGGGCTTAGGGGTTGAAGAAGGGCTGAAAATAATCGGTGAAATTAAAGAAGAATTTCAAGTTCCCGTTGTAACAGATATCCACGAACCCTGCCAAGCAGAAATGGCTGCTAAAGTGGCAGATATTTTGCAAATTCCTGCGTTTTTGTGCAGGCAAACAGATTTGCTTGTTGCAGCCGCTAAAACTGGGAAAATCGTAAACATTAAAAAGGGGCAGTTTTTATCGCCCTATCAAATGAAATCGATTGCAAAAAAAGTTATTGATTCGGGGAATGATAAAATTTTAATAACAGAACGTGGCGCCAGCTTTGGTTATAACAACCTTGTTTCTGATATGAGAAGCATTAAAATTATTCAAGATATGGGATATCCCGTTATTTTTGATGCAACTCATTCAGTTCAAATCCCAGGTGGCAAAGGTGAATCATCAGGCGGTGAAAGGCAATTTGTTCCTCTGCTTGCAAAATCTGCAGTTGCAGCAGGTGCTAAGGGGTTATTTTTTGAAATTCACCCTGAACCATCTTGCGCTTTATGCGATGGAGATAATATGCTTCCTTTAAATGAAGCTGAAAAACTTTTTACAACATTAAATGAGATTTTTAAAATAGTAAATTAATTATGTTAGATTTGAATGCAAAATACGAAGTTTTATCTTATATGACAGGCGACACAAAAGCCGGCACCAAAATGGGCAAAATGCAATTGAAGAATTTGTCCAATGATTCAATCTTAAATTGCATTCTTTGGGAAGAAGCCTTAAATAGGCTTGATTCCAAGCTTTTTAAAACGGGAAACATTGTTAAAATAACAACCGCAAGCTACAATGAAAGGTTTAACAATTGCCTTATAACAAACATGGAACTTTTGGTTGAGGCAAAATCGGGCATTACAAAAGAAGAAAGAGAAGAACTTTTTAGCTTTATAACTTCAACAATTGAAGGTTTTACGGATGAAAACTTAAAGAAATTTGTAAAAAATGCAATTGAAAAAGACAAAGAAAAATTCATGATTGCCCCTGCTGCAAAAGTTATGCACCACAATTATTTAGGGGGTTTGCTTGTTCATATAACAGAATGCATAAAATTTGCATTGGCAATTTATCCTGTGTGTTATAAAAAAATTGATAAAGATATTCTGCTTGCTGCCTGCATTTTGCATGATATAGGGAAAATATATGAATATGAAATAGACCCTGAAACAGGCTTTGTCGAATATTCAAGCGAATTTCAAAAAGATTGGTTAAGCCATTCTCAATATGGTTTTTCACTTTGCATGGCAAATAACCAGCCAATGATAGCAAAAATGATAGCTGCTCACCATGGAAGAGCCGACTGGGGCGCTATGATAGATTTAGGCGAAAAAGATTTAGACAATTTCTATTATATAGTTCATCACATAGATGACCTATCTGCAAAGTTCGGAAGAACAAATGTAAACGATTTATAAGGGGGACAGATGAAAAAGTTTCTGCTTTTTTTAAGCTTATTTACAATCCTAACGGCGTTTTTTATAAACGAAGCTTCCGCCTATCAAATAACGGCAGATGTTAAGACAAAAAGAATACCTTTAGGAACAAAACTTGAACTTGAAATGGCACACAACGTTTCATTAGATTCAGCAAATACGGGTGATATGTTCAGCGCATATTTAACAAGAGATGTAAGAACCCCAACCACAATGATTTTACCCCGAGGAACGGTTGTAAGAGGCAACATTGCAAAAGTTGTTGAACCAAAAAGGCTTTCCCGTTCAGGTATTTTATATTTAAATTTTGACCACGTTGTAGCACCAAACGGTTCGCAATTGCCAATAAAAGCGGGCTTGTGCGAAGATTTTAATTTAGATGATAATGGCGGCATTAAAGGCGGCGGCAATTATGGCGCTGCGGTTAAAGAAAATTGGTCGAATTCGGGTGCAATTATTAAGAAATCTACAAAGTGGGGAATCACATCAGGCGAAGATTTATTTAAAGGCGGCAAATACCTTGTAACCCCCTTTGCTGCTGTAGGCGGCACCGTTGCAGGGGCAGGTTATTTTGTTGGAACTACCGTTGCCGATTTGTTTCATAAAGGTAAAGGGGTTGACCTAACAAAAGGACAGGTGTTTAATATTTTATTATTAGAGTCATTGGATGTACCGGTAAGTGAATAGCGTAGAAAAAATAAAAGACATTTTAATAAAGAAAAACTTAAAGCTTTCTGTTGGCGAATCTTGCACGGGCGGGCTTATAAGTTCAATTCTTACTGATATTGACGGTGCTTCAAAATTTATTGAAGTAAACTTTGTAACATATTCAAAGTTTGCAAAAATAAGATTTTTGGATGTTCCGGAGTTTGTAATTGAAAGGTATGGTGTTGTTTCAAATGAAACCGCATATTGTATGGCAACAGGCCTATTACAATATTCGGGCGTTTCAATTGCAACAACGGGCTATGTGGGCCCCACAGGGGGAGATGAGAAAAACCCGATAGGCACGGTTTATTATGCTTTTGGCTATAAAAACAAAGTTAAGGTTTTAAAATACATTTCAGAAAAAACGGAAAGAAAAGAAATTAAAGCCGATATGGCAAACTTTATTTTAGATGGCTTTGTTGGTTTTCTTGAAGAAAATTTTTCTAATTAATTAAACGTTTTTATAAAAAAGCCCTATTTAATGGGGCTTTTTTTGTTTGTTAATAATTGTAACGAAAAATTGATTATCGCTAAAGTTTAATTAAAAGTTATCCGATAGCCTTTATATAAGAACAAGGATTAAAGAACTTAATTAAAGGAGGCTCAAATGAGCGAAGTACATTTTGGCGGTCTTTCAGGCAATTATGGTTATTACCAGAATGACAATTCAAACAAAAAGGCGGAAGAAAACAATTTCCATCAAGCTTCTGTTGCACCCGAAGCAAAAAGTGCAGATCCAAGCAAAGTTTTAGATGCACTTTCATTTATGGGCGCTCAAAATTTCGTAAAAGTGGCGGGAAAAGCACCTGTTAACCCTTCAGATTTTCTATCGGATGATAGAATTAAAGGCATTGAAGATTCAATGAAATTATTTGAAGAAGGAACAGAAAAATATGCCGATGCAATTAAAGCTGAATTCGGCAATACGTTTAGTGAAGATACGGTTTATGCCCTTGCGGCAAACGCCTTCGCACTTGACGCATAAGTCAAATGAAGGAATGAAAAGTATTTCTCTCTCCTCCTTATCTCTATAGTTCTTTAAGATTTCACCCGAGGATTTTCTTCCTCGGGCTTTTTTTGCGGATTTTGTGTAGCACGCAGGGCGAAGCCCGAAGTGCGACGGGTGCGAAGCTTTAGCGAAGCGTAAAATTCCTTGAATAAGGAATTTGAAGCGGAGTGCCAAAAAGCGAAGCTCCAACAAAATCCAAGACAGCGAAATTTACGTAGCATGGAGCAAACGCTAGTTTGCGAAATGCGCCAATGTGAGCGAACGCCGAAGTAGAAAAAGTGCGTCAGCACTTTTGAAACGAAGTGCAAGAGAAGCGAACCGCTAGTAAAATCCAAGACAGCGAAATTCCAGGGTCGCCCGAAAAAAGTTGACTAAATGTCAAGTTTTTTTGGGGCAGGCGAATGGAGAGCATTTATGCTCGATGGAGCCGTTTCGCAACTTAAAAGTGAAGCGAAACCCGCCAAGGCGAGTGACGAGTGAAGCAGAAAAATTTCTTGAAAAAGAAATTTTGAAGCGAAATTCAAGGAACGAGCCGCTAGGAATTTCAAGACAGCGGATTTTACTTTTCCAGAGAGGACCCATTTTGCACAAAATCAAAGATTTTGGCAAAAGGAGGCGTAGCATGGAGCAAACGTCAGTTTGCGAAATGCGCCAATGTGAAAGCCGTACGGAATGGAAAAAAGCGCAATTTTTAAAGGTCTAATTCTTTAATTGCTTTTATAACGGCAAACATTCTTGATTGCACGTTTAATTTTGTTAAAATTGCACTAACGTGCGCTTTTGATGTATGCGATGAAATGTGCAAAAATTCTGCAATTTCTCTGTTTGATAAGCCTTTAATAACAAGGTTTAAAACTTCCAGTTCCCTTTTTGTAAGCCCATAAAAACTTTTCGGGTTTTTAAGCTCTAAAACACTATCCATTTTTATTTCCCTTTTTTTATTAATTCCATTCAGATTTGAATTAATGGTATAATATCGGGAAATTATTCGTAACTGGCCAAATTACCCGTTTTTAAAGATAAAAAAAGCGCCTTATTTAAGGCGCTTTATATTTTAAACTTTTGGTGCATTTCTTAATTTTATGTGCAATTCTCTTAGCTGTTCTTCGCTTGCAATTCCGGGGGCATCAGACATTAAATCTTTTGCTTGGGAATTTTTCGGGAATGCTATAACATCTCTGATTGATTCAGAACGTGTTAAAAGCGCAACAAGCCTATCTAAGCCAATTGCTAAACCGCCATGGGGCGGAGTTCCATATTTAAACGCTTGAACAAGAAAATCAAATTTTTCTTTAATATCTTCATCAGTTAAACCTAATGCCTTAAATACTCTTTCTTGAACTTCACTGTCATGGATTCTGATTGATCCGCCGCCAAGCTCACATCCATTGTAAACAATGTCATAAGCAATTGATTTAACATGGCCTTTGTCGTTTTCAAGTTTGTCTAAATCTTCAAGAGCAGGCATTGTGAACGGGTGGTGAACGGAAACAAACCTATTATCTTCTGCTGAATATTCAAACAATGGAAAATCAACAACCCATAAAAGGTCATGTTTAGTTTTATCAATCAAGCCCAATTTTTCGCCAAAATAAAGCCTAAATCTGCCTAAAACATCAAACACAACTTTTGGTTGGTCTGCAACAAAGAAAACAATATCGCCTTTATTTGCATCTGCTCTTTTTTGAATTTCTGCTATTTGTTCTTCGTTTAAGAATTTAAACACGGGAGATTTAACCGTGCCATCTTCCATATATGTAACCCAAGCAAGGCCTTTAGCGCCAAATTTAATTGCAAGGTTTCTAACATCATCCATATCTTTTCTTGAATAATGTGCAATATTTGGAATTTTAATTGCTCTAACCGTTCCGCCAGAGGCAATTACAGCCTTGAACGCTTCAAAGGTTGAAGCTTCCATAATGTCTGTTACATCAAAAAGTTCTAAACCAAATCTGGTGTCCGGTTTATCAGAACCAAACCTGTCCATTGCTTCTCTCCAAGTCAACCTTTTAAATGGCGGGTTAACTTCAACACCTGCGGCTTTAAATGCTTCTTTAATAAGCCCTTCTGTCATTTTAATAACATCATCTTGTTCAACAAAGCTCATTTCGATATCTACTTGGGTGAATTCAGGCTGCCTGTCTGCCCTTAAGTCTTCATCTCTAAAGCATTTTGCAATTTGATAATATTTTTCAATGCCGCCAACCATTAAAAGTTGTTTAAACACCTGTGGAGATTGTGGAAGGGCATAAAATTTGCCGTCTTGAACTCTGCTTGGAACTAAATAATCTCTTGCGCCTTCAGGTGTTGTTTTAATCAAAATTGGTGTTTCAACTTCAAGGAAATCTAAACTATTCATATAGTTTCTGATTGCAGTTACAATCTTGTGCCTTAAAGTTAAGTTTTTAAGCATTTTTTCAGATCTTAAATCCAAATAACGATATTTTAACCTGACATCTTCTGAAACGGCTTCATCTTCGATAATAAAAGGAAGGGTTTTTGCAGCTGATAAAATTTTAATTTCATCAGGGTACATTTCAATTGTTCCTGTTTGAAGTTTTTCATTAATGGTGTCATCAGGGCGTTTTGAAACTTTGCCTTTAACTTGAATAACATACTCGGATTTTAATTTTTGAAAGGTTTCATAAACTTGAGGGTTAATTTTCGGGTCTGCAACAATTTGAAAAAGGCCTGATCTATCTCTTAATTCAACAAAAATAATTCCGCCTAAATCTCTTATTGTAGAAGCCCAGCCTGCAAGAACGGCTTCTTTTCCAATCCAATTTTCATTAATTTCCGTGCAACTTTGTTTTTTGTATGTTAATTCCATTTCAATTCCTTTTATTTTAGTGTTTTAGCTAAATTATAAAATAAAAATATAATTTTACCAAATAATATATTTGTAATAGAATGTATTAGACCGGGTTGGAATTAAAAACCTTACCGGTATAGTTATAAATTAAGGAGAGAAAAGTTATGGCACTTAAAAATTTTTTATTCACATCTGAATCTGTAACTGAAGGCCACCCTGATAAAGTGTGCGACCAAATTTCAGATGCAATTTTAGATGTATTTTTAACAAAAGACCCTACAAGCCGCGTTGCAGCTGAAACAACCGCAACAACAGGTATGGTTTTAGTTTCAGGTGAAATTTCTTCATCTTGCTATGTTGATATTCCATCTGTTGTAAGAGAAACTATTAAAAGAATTGGTTATAAAGGAGATGAAGGCGGCGGCTTTGATTATAAAACATGTGCTGTTTTAACAAGCATTGATGAACAATCAACAGATATTGCAGGCGGTGTTAATAAAGCGCTTGAAACAAGAAACGATGTAAGTTCAACTTCAAAAACCGAAACCGTAAATATTGGAGCAGGCGATCAAGGCATTATGTTCGGTTATGCTTGCGATGAAACAAAAGAATTTATGCCGCTTCCAATTTCACTTGCTCACAGGTTAGCTTACAGATTAGCAGAAATCAGAAAAGAAAAACTTGTTAATTACCTAAGACCCGACGGCAAAACCCAAGTAACCGTTGAATATGAAAATGGCGAACCGAAAAGAATTGATACAATCGTTATTTCAACTCAACACGACCCTGAAATAAACGGCGAAGCTGACAACCAAAAAATTCAAGCCATTATTAAAGAAGATATGATGAAATATGTTGTTGATGAAGTGTTTAAAGATGAAAAAATTAAACCGGATTCAACCACAAAATATTATATCAATCCTTCAGGAAGGTTTGTAATTGGCGGCCCGCAAGGTGATGCAGGTTTAACAGGCAGAAAAATCATCGTTGATACTTATGGCGGCTACGCTCGTCACGGCGGCGGTGCATTTTCAGGCAAAGACCCAACGAAAGTTGATAGATCTGCTGCATATGCTGCAAGATGGGTTGCAAAAAATATTGTTGCAGCAGGCCTTGCAAAACAATGCGAAATTGAACTCGCATATGCAATCGGCTTAGCAGAACCTGTTTCTGTTCTTGTTGATACTTTTGGCACAGGCAAAATTGATGATGAAGAATTGGCAAAAATTGTTAAAACCCATTTTGACTTAAGGCCTGCAGCTATTATTAAACAATTTGAACTCCGTGAACTTCCATCTAAATTTAACGGTAAATTTTACCAAAAATTGGCAGCTTACGGCCATATGGGAAGGTCTGATTTCTATGTTCCTTGGGAAGAAGTTCAAATGGCAGACAAATTAAAAGAAGCCGCTAAACAGTTTGCAACTGTTTAAAAAGCAATTTTTAAATTAAGCGGGGTTTTTTGCCCCGCTTTTTTGTTTTTTATAAATTGTTGAAATTTTTATTTAATTAAGAATTCCCGATAATTCTTTTTGGAAAGGTGAAATTTTAGCCAATTTTTTAATTACAAGGGGCATATTTTGAACAACAAAATCAATTTCTTCTTTTGTTGTAAATCTGCTTAAAGAAAACCTAATGCTGCCGTGAAGTGACGTAAAAGGCGTTTTCATTGCTCTTAAAACATGGCTTGGTTCTAAACTTCCTGATGTACAAGCAGAACCTGAGCTTGCGCAAATGCCCAATTTATCTAAATGAAGAAGAATAAGCTCCCCTTCAATATATTCAAAGCCAATGTTTGTTGTGTTTGGAACTCTCATTTTTGTTCTTGAATTTAATTTTGCATTTTTTACATTTTCTAAAATGCCTTCTTCAAGCCTGTCTCTTAATTCTTTTACTGTTTTATTTTCAAATTCTAATGCATTCATTGCAAGTTCAGCAGCTTTCGCCATACCCACAATATATGGAACGTTTTCTGTTCCCCCTCTTAAGGCTCTTTCTTGGTGCCCGCCTGTCATATAGGGTTTTATTATTGTGCCTTTTTTAATATACATTGCACCAACCCCTTTTGGTGCGTGGAATTTGTGGCCTGAAATGCCCATTAAATCTACTTTTGTGTTTTTAACATCAAGCTTAATTTTGCCCGCCGCTTGAACCGCATCTATAAAAACTTTTGTATTTGGGTTAATTGATTTTACAATTTCTGCGGCTTCTTCATATGGGTAAATTGCGCCTGTTTCATTGTTTGCAGCCATTATTGCAACAAGAGCGGTGTCATCATCCACTAAAGTTTTTAATTCATCAATTAAAAGTTCGCCATTTTCATCAACATTTAAGTAATCAACCCTATAGCCTTTTTCCTCAAATTCTTTAAATGTGTTTAAAACACAAGGGTGTTCAACTTTTGTTGTTATAATGTGCCTTTTTGTTGGGTTTGCTTCAATAACCCCTCTTATTGCAGCATTTGCGCTTTCTGTGCCGCAAGATGTGAAAATTATTTCTTTTGTATCGCCGGCGCCAAAAAATTCCTTTATAACCTCTCTTGAATTTTCTAATGCATCGTGCGCTTCATGCGCCAATTCATAAATGCTTGAAGGGTTTCCGAATTCATTTGAAAAATAAGGAATCATAGCTTCAACAACTTTTTTATCTACCATTGTTGTTGCGTTATTATCAAGGTAAATTATATTTTTTGTATCGTTCATTTTTTAGCCTTCTATTACATTAATTTCATCATCTATTAATTCTTTCAATTTTTTTTCGATGAAATTTTTAACCGTTGATTTTGCATTCGGGCAGCTTTCGCAAGTTCCTTTTAATTTTATATAAATGTTCTTGCCTTCAATATCAACAAGCTCTAAGCCGCCATTATCAAGTGCCAATTGGGGCGCAATTTCTTTTTCTAAAATTGAATTAACTTTTAGCGCAAATTGAACGGGGGTTAATTCTTCTTTGTTAATTTTCTTTGGCCCTAAAATAGAATCTATTATTTTTTGAATGTTTTCTTTGCACCTGCCGCAAGCGCCGCCTGCGTATGTTAAATCCGTTATTTCTTTAACGGTTTTTGCGCCTTGTTCAACCGCTTCTTTAATAACATTTTCCGTAACGGAGAAACAGTTGCATATAATTTTATCGGTTGATTTTTCGCCTATTTTATAGCCGTAATAATTATTTAAAGCGTCTTCCAAGGCTTCTCTTCCCATAACCGAACAGTGGGTTTTTTCAGGGGGAAGGCCGCCTAATTTTTCTATAATATCTTTATTTGTAATTTTTTTAACTTCGTCTAACGATTTTCCGATAATCATTTCTGTTAGCATGCTGGATGATGCAACGGCAGAGCCGCAGCCAAACGTTTGAAATTTAGCGTCTGTTATAATTCCGTCTTTAATTTTTAAATAAAGTTTCAGAGCATCGCCGCAAGCAAGTGCGCCTGCTTCGCCTATAGCGTCTGCATCTTCAATTGAACCCACATTTTTTGGGTTTGTATAATATTCTTTGACAGTTTCAGAGTAGTCCCACATAATTTCTTATTCCTTATCTTCAAGAAAATTATAAATCAAAAATACAACTTGTATATGGTGTTAAATATATTGAAATACACAATAATTATTATATGACGGAAAATTATCAAAAAAATTCGCTTTTAGGGCAACTTGAAAAAAGCGGAATTATAAATGATGAAAAAAATTCTATTCCCCAAGAAGGCGGGGCCATTGGGGCAGGAGAAGATTTTTTGCCGTTTGGAATTTTAACGGGCGGAATTGAAACTTCGCCTTTTAATACAAATGTAATTGAAGAAAAAGAGCAAAAAGAAACAAAAATTGTTCAAAAAAGGCTTAATGATTTAGATTTAAACATTTTTCAAGAAACAGGGTTTATAGATATTAATGATGATGAATTAAGCTTGAATGAAAAAATTAAAAAAATAAAAAGCTTAATTAAAAAAATTGAAAATAAAATTTTTATGCTTGAAGATTCAGACGATGAAATGCTTTTAGATAAATTAAAAAATGAAAAAGAAGCACTTATTGAAGCTCTAAAGCTATTAGAAAAAGATGAAATTCAAAACCCCATTTCTCAAAATGCAAATGCAACAATAAATAAAATTGAAAATAAAATTCACATAAAAGAAAAATTAAGAAAACTGGAAAAATTTATTTTAAAATTCTGCCCGTTATTGCACAAAAGCTTAATGGTGCGCCATGCTCTAAATAAGCTTGTTATGCTGAATGAAAGCGCAAAAGAATTAATGACAAAAAAAATTCCATACGGGGAATCTGAAATAAGATATAACGATTTTACGGCCTATTTAAGCTGTGCAAATGTTATCCACGCAAAATTAACCAAAAAAATGTAATTAAACAATTTA